>CAXTBX010000009.1:0-64440 GCA_964242205.1 uncultured Chthoniobacterales bacterium | reverse complement strand
ACCGGCTTGCCCGTGACGATCTCGCTGACCGTGTGGCCCATGTGGACGCTGTAGGTATCCATGAGCCACGCCATCACCTGTTCGTTGGTACCCATGTCGGGACCCATGATGTCGGTGTGCGGGCCGACGAAAGGGATCATCTCCTGCATGTATCGGCGGCTGACGGCCTCCAACTCACGGTGGGAAAGCTCGCGCGGGTTGAGCGTGATTCCCCCCTTTGCGCCGCCGTAGGGCAGCCCGGCCAGCGCGCATTTCCAGCTCATCCAGATAGAAAGCGCGGCGATCTCGCCCATGTTGACGCTCGGGGCGAAACGCGTACCGCCCTTGGTCGGCCCCATGGTGAGATGGTGCTGGACGCGGTAGCCGGTGAAGACGGTGGTGCTGCCGTCGTCGCGGTGGATGGGCAGGGCCACCGTGATCGCCCGCTTGGGCAGCAGCAGCCGGGCGCGGTCGTTCTGGTCGATGTTGAGGTAGTCGGCGATCAGGCGGAACTGTTCGACGGCCATGTCAAAGGCCGGGTCCGCGTAGATGGCAGGGGGAGTAAACATCCCGGAAACTAACCGGTTGCTCCCGGATCGGCAACCCGCGCGGCTTCCTCACGCTTTCGCACGGCGGCCCAGCTTGCGCGAAAAGATCGCGGCAGCTTCCTGCATTTCCTCCAACCGCAGCAGGTAGCAAATCCCGAAAAACGCCGCCGCCGCCACGCCGATGACCGTGAACAGGCCAACGGCCTTTTCCGGCAGCGTGAAATAGTCGAACCCGCGCAGCAGCAGCCGGTTGCCGACCACGCACACCGCCGCCAGCGCCGCGCCCGCCACGGCCAGCTTCCCGAGTGTCACCGTCATCTGCCGGGTTTCCAGCGTGCCGGTGCGGCGGCGCATCAGGACGTAAAGCAGGCAAAAGTTAATGGTGGCGGTCAGGCTCGTCGAAAAGGCCAACCCCTGGTGCCCCCACTCCAGCGCGCGGGTGAGAACGCTGTTGAGCAACACGTTGATGCCGATGGCGATGAACGACACCGTCATCGGCGTCGTCCGCGCGTCGAGCGCGTAAAACGCGGGCGCCAACACCTTGATGCCCGAATACGCTGCCAGCCCGAGGGCGTAGAATTGCAGCGCCGCGCCCATCTGGTGTGCCGAGTGGATCGTCACCCGCCCGTGCTGGTAGAGCAGGTCCATGATCGGATCTCCCAGGCACACTAGGCCGATGGCCGATGGCACCGTCAGGAAAAACGCCAGCCGCAACGCCCGCGCCAGCGTCGAACGGAACGCCCGTTCGTCCCCCACCGCCGCGCTCTTGCTGATGAGCGGCAGCGTGACCGTGGCGATGGCGACGCCGAACATGCCCAGCGGCAACTGCATCAGGCGGAATGCGCTGCCCAGCCAGGTCCGCGCGCCATCCGCGAGGTAGCTGGCGAACGAGGCGTTGACCATGACATTTACTTGCACCGCGCTGGCCGCGATGACCGCCGGACCCATCAGGCGCAGGATCGTCCGTACCCCTTCGTCGCGCCACGCGAAGTCGGGCCGGAACCGGTAGCCCGCCCGGTGCAGGCTCGGAAACTGCACGGCGAGCTGCAAAAAACCGCCGAGCAGCGTGCCGAGCGCCAGCCCGTACAGCGAGCGGCTGCCGAATCCGTGGTCCAGCCACCACCCGAGGCTCACCCCGCCGACGATGGAACCGATGTTGAAGAACGTGGAGGCCATCGCGGGCGCGCCGAACACGTTTTTTGCGTTGAGCATCCCCATCGCCAGCGCCGCCAGCGACACGAGCAGGATGAACGGAAACATCACCTGCGTGAGCGACACGGTCAGGTCGAACTTGCCCGCGTACTGGTGGAAGCCCGGGCTGAGGATCTGGGTCAGCAACCGGGAGCAAACGATGCCCAAGAGCGTGATCCCGCTCATGAACACTAGCGTCAGCGTGGCCATCTTGTTCGCCAGCCGCCAGGCGGAGGCGTCGCCCTCCACCTTGATCTTCTTGGAAAACGTCGTGATGAACGCCGTGGACAGCGCACCCTCGGCGAAGAGGTCGCGCAACAAGTTGGGAGCCTGGAAGGCCGCGTTGAAGGCGTCCGTCTGCCGGCCCGCGCCGAACAGCGAGTTGATGATCAGCTCCCGGGCCATGCCGAGCACCCGACTGCACATGACCGCCAGCCCCACCACGCCCGCCGCGCGCGATGAGCCGCGATCTTTGGGGCTCACTTCGGGTGGGGTCGGGCTGGGTGGGATTTGCGCGGGCGCATCGGACGTTTGCAGGCTGGACACGGCGGGACCTTCTCAGAACTTGGCCCGTTACGCAACGGCTCCGGGCTTTCAACGGCTGCCGACGGGTGCCGGTGGAAACGCGTCCGCCGGTGCCCAGCGCCGCAGGACGCGCTCCAGTTCTTCCTGTTTGACCGGCTTGCTCAGGTAGTCGTCCATCCCGGCGGCCAGACACGTTTCCCGGTCGCCTTCGAGCGCGTTGGCGGTCATGGCGATAACCGTGATCTTGTTCGCGCCGCTCGCCCGGCCGCGGATGATTTTGGTTGCTTCGTAACCATCCATCTCCGGCATCTGGCAATCCATGAACACGATGCGGTACGGGATGCGTTCCAGCGCCTCCAAAACCTCGCGCCCGTTGGCCACGGCGTCGGCCCGGAAACCCAGGTTGAGCAGTTGCCGCAGGGCAACTTTCTGGTTGACCATGTTGTCCTCGGCCACCAAGACGCGGCAGGAGCTTAGGCGCGGCGCGGCGGCGGGCCGCATCATCAGGCGGCTCAGGTCGGAAGTGGTCTTGAAGGTCTGCTTCTTGGCCGCCTTGACACCCAGCCGGGGGACGGAGGCGGCGGTCACGGCGTCGATGATCGCGTCGAACAGCGCGCTCTGCTTGACCGGCTTGGTCACGTAGCCGCTGATACCCGCCTCCGCCCACGACGCCGAGCTGCCTCGCCGCCCGACGGTGTGCATGATCACGAGTTGCGTGGTGGACAGCACGGGATCGGCCTTGATTTCCTCCGTCAGCGCCAGCCCGGTCATCCCGGGCATCTGCATGTCCAGCAGTGCCACTTGAAACGGCTCGCCCTTGGCCCCGGCGGCGCGCAACGCGGCCAACGCCTCCCGGCCCCCGTTGGCCTTGGCGTGCTGTACGTTCCAGGCGTTGAGCATTTCGCCTAGCGAATCGGCGCACGCCGTGTTGTCGTCGACCACCAGCACGCGAATGTCCTGCGGCGGGTTGCGGCGCGGACGGTTGGCCGGGTGCACCTGTTTTTGAAACTGGGCGGTGAACCAGAAGTTCGATCCCTGATCGACGACGCTCTTGACGCCAATCTGCCCGTGCATCCGCTCGACCAGCCCGCGCGAAATCGCCAACCCGAGCCCCGTTCCGCCGTACTTGCGCGTGGTCGATCCGTCCGCCTGCGCGAACGGCTGGAAGATGCGCGTCTGTGCTTCCTCGGTTAGCCCGATGCCGGTGTCCATCACCTCGAACAGTAACCGCACGTCCGCCGCCGTCACGGTCTCGGCGCGCACGAATAACGACACCTCGCCCCGGTCGGTGAACTTGATCGCGTTCGAGATCAGGTTGAGCAGCACTTGGCGCAACCGGCCCGCGTCGCCGCACAGGTCGAGCGGCACGCCGGGGTCCACGAGCACGATTAACTCCAGGCCCTTGCTCTGGGCGCGTTCGGCAAGGATCTCCACCGTGCTTTCGACCACCTGACGCACGTCGAAATCCAGCGCTTCGAACGTCAGCTTGCCCGCCTCAATCTTGGAAAAATCCAGGATGTCGTTGATGATGGTCAACAGCGAGTCCGCGCAGTTTTGCACGGTCGTGGCGAACTCGCGCTGCTCGACGGTCAGCTTGGAATCAACCAGCAGGCCCGACATGCCGATGATGCCGTTCATCGGCGTGCGGATCTCATGGCTCATGTTGGCCAAAAACTCGCTTTTGGTCCGGGCCGAGACGAGCGCGGTGTCGCGGGCAGAGGCCAGTTCGCTCTCGGCGCGGCGGCGCGCGCGTAGTTCGCGGAAGACCATCACGTTGACCACGATCAACAGCGCCGAGAGCAACAACGCCAGCCCGGTCGAGACGTAGAGCGCCGTACGCAGCGTGGCCTGCCGCCGTGCGTTGCGCGTGTCGTACAGGCGCGTCTCCTCGGCGACGAGGGCATCCACCGCCTTGCCGACCTCCTCCATTGTCGTGCGGCCCTTCAGGTCGATGTAGCGCGGGTCGAGCGAGGCCAGCCCGAGCCGCTTGCGTTGGTCGATGTACCGCCGGGCGACTTCGATCTTGCCGTTGATGGCCTGCCGCAACACGCCCACGCGCGGTGTCTGCGAGGCGTTGTCCGCCACGAGCGCGCCGAGCTTGTCCACCATGCCGGGCAGTCGCACCGCGTAGTCCTCGAACACGCTGACAAACGAGGGCTCGCCGAGCATGCAAAACCCGCGCTGGTTGGTCTCCAGGTCTTTGACGGCGGTGAACGTGTCGCGGATCTGGTCGAGCACCTGCTGCGTGTGCCTCACCCAGCGGTCTGATTCGTAGAATTGTTGGATCGAATTATACGAGCCATAGCCCATCGACAGCACGAGCACGGTAGCGGCGAGGAAAAACAGAGTGAGTTTACGTTCAATGGAGCCAAACATGGCGGTATCCTCGGGAGCTACAATCGTGCCGGACCGGACCGTCCATCACATGGACGCGTGGAAATTGCTCTTTTCCCGCAGCGACGCCGCTGGAAAAATCGCGCTAGGCAAGCGGACCGGAAGCTGCTAGGTACGCAGCGGGCCGTCCCCCTCGCAAGGGTAGCAATCAACTGAATGTCTCAATTCTCCACCGATAGATCCAACCGCATCCTGCTCGCCGAGGACGACGAAGACTCCCGGCGGATGCTCGGCTACTGGCTACAAGGTTGGGGCTTTGAGGTCGAGACCGTCGGCGACGGCCTCGCCGCCGCTGAGATCATGGCCGGGGACGCCCCGCCGCCGCTGGCCATCGTCGATTGGATGATGCCCGGCATGGACGGGATCGAACTCTGCCGCCGCATTCGCCAGCAGCCCGACCGGCACTATACCTACGTCATCCTCCTGACCGCCAAGAGCGACAAGGACGAACTGGCCACCGGCCTCGGCGCGGGCGCGGACGACTACGTCACCAAACCCTGCGACATGACCGAGCTACGCGCCCGGTTGAAGGTCGGCGAACGGATGGTGTCTTTGGAACGGAAACTCGCCCGCCAAGTGATCTCGCTCCAAGACGCGCTCGACCAGGTGCGTGAGTTGAAGGAACTGCTACCCATTTGCGCCTGGTGCAAGCGGGTGCGCACGGACGAAGACTATTGGCAGAGCATCGAGGAATATCTGCACGACCAGGCGGGCACGGATTTTACCCACGGCATCTGTCCTCACTGCGTCAGCGTCATGCAGCAGAAGGCCGCCGCCGGGGCCTAAAACGCCGCGCCTGCGTCGGCGGTGGCGGGAAACTTGCACGCACGCGGCCCCCGGAGTTCGTTTGTGTCCTCTGTATGGCCTCGCCTCTTGCCCTGAATTTGGAAAACCGTCTCGCGGGCGTGCTGATCCCGCTCTTTGCCTTGCGCTCCGACGGTGACCAGGGCATCGGCGACCTCGGCGACCTGCGCGGGTTCATCGACTGGGCAGCGGCGACCGGCTTCGCGGTGGTGCAGCTCCTGCCGATCAACGAAACCGGCGGCGACAACAGCCCGTACAATGCCATCAGCTCGATGGCACTCGACCCGACCACGCTCGAACTCACCCCCCGTGCCTTGCCGGACCTGTCGCCAGAGGACCACCGCGCGGAGTTGGCCAGCGTCGATCTCGCCGCGATGCGCGCCGGCCCCGTGGACTACTCGCACGTCAAGCCGCTCAAGGCGCGCCTTTTGCGCCGCGCGTTCGACCGGTTCGAGGCCGCGGGTCATGCAACGCGCCGTGACATTTTCGAGGCGTTCTTGTCCGCGCAGGCCAGTTGGCTCGACGGCTACACCCTCTTTCGCGCCCTGATGGAGCGCAACGGCGGCACGGAATGCTGGGACCGCTGGCCCGCCGACCAGCAAACCCTGACGACCGCCCACGGCTGGGAGGCACAGCTTCCGGCGGCGGAACGGGCAGAGTTCACCCGCCTCAAACGCTTCTACGCTTACGTCCAGTGGGTCGCTTACTCACAGTGGGAAGACCTCAAGGACGCCGCCAGCGAGCGCGGGGTGGCCATCATGGGCGACATTCCGCTGGGCGTCAGCTACTACAGCGCGGACTTCTTCGCGGAGCCGCACATCTTCGAGCCGGGCTGGTCGGGCGGCGCTCCGCCGGAGCCGTACTTCAAGGAGGACTTATTCACCCAGAAATGGGGTCAAAATTGGGGCATCCCGGTCTATGACTGGGCCGAGATGAGCAAGGATGGATTCGCGTGGTGGCGGCGGCGGCTCAGCGGCGTGCGCGACCTCTTTCACGTCTACCGCATCGACCATATCCTCGGTTTCTACCGCATTTACAGCTTCCCGTGGCGGCCCGAGCTGAACGGCGAGTTCCTGCCCCTCTCCGCCGAAGAGGCAATGGCGCGCACCGGCGGCAAGCTGCCCCGGTTCAAGCAGCGTGACGACGACACCTACGAAAACCGTGAGGCCAACCGCCGCGAAGGCGAGGACCTCCTCCGCATGGTGCTCCATGCCTCGGGCGACACGCTTCTGATTGGCGAGGACCTTGGCACCGTTCCAGAATATGTGCGCCCGAGCCTGACCAGCCTTGGCATCGCCGGGTTCAAGATCCCGCTCTGGGAACCGGACCATCGGACTGGCGGCCTGCTGCCGGGGTCGGAGTACGACCGCCTCTCGCTGGCCACCTACGGCACCCACGACCACGAGCCACTGCGCGCGCTCTGGCGGCGGTGGTACGAAGACCCGCACGCCGGGCACCACGAACTGCGCCGCCTAGCCCACTTCGCCGGGTTGTTGCACGATCTCCGCCCTTACGACGAGGTGATCCACGTCGCGCTGCTCGAAGCCCTGTACCGTTCGAACAGTTGGCTGAGCGTCAGCATGATCACCGACCTGTTCGGCAGCGAAGAGCGCTTCAACGTCCCCGGTACCTCCGCCAATTCCAACTGGAGCCAACGGATGCCCTTCACCGTCGAGGCGCTGGCGGGCGACCCGGCGTGGCAAGGCAAGTCGGCGGTCATCCGCGTCATTCTGGAACGCAGCGGTCGAGAATTGCCTGCGCTTTGACCCGCCGCCGGGAACGCGACCTGCTCAGAGAAAACGACCCGGCGGCTGGCGCATCCCGGCCCGAATGGTAGATTGTAGGGGATGCGCTCAGCCACCCGCACGTAATCCCAAGCCCGGACTTTCCCGCCGCCGTGATCAGCCGCATCGCCCAACTCGCCAGCCAACTCGGAGAAGTCATCGTCGGTAAGGAGGAGACCATCCGCTTGGCGGTCATCTGCCTGCTCGCCAAGGGTCATCTGCTCATCGAAGACATCCCCGGCGTAGGCAAAACCACGCTTTCGCAGGCCATGGCGCGCTCGCTTGGTCTGCAATTCCGGCGTATTCAGTTTACTAGCGATCTCCTCCCCGCCGATATCATCGGCAACTCTATTTTTGACCGCGAACACGGCCGCTTCGTGTTCCATCCCGGCCCGATCTTTGCGCCAGTGATCCTCATCGACGAGGTCAACCGCGCCACGCCCAAGACCCAGAGCGCGCTGCTCGAAGCGATGGAGGAATATCAGGTGACCGCCGACGGTATTAGCCGGGCGCTGCCGCAGCCTTTCTTCGTCGTCGCCACCCAGAACCCCCGTCAGCAAATCGGCACTTTTCCGCTGCCCGAGAGCCAACTGGACCGCTTTCTGATGCGCTTGGATCTCGGTTTCCCCAACCGCGCCAGCGAGCGCGAGATGTTGACCGGCCAGAACCGGCGCGACCTGCTCGCCGTGCTGCCCGAGGTGATGACCGGCGACGAACTCCGCGCCATCCAGGCCAGCGTGCTCGCCGTCCACGTCTCCCCCGCCCTGTTGGACTACCTGCAAGATCTATTGGAAGCCAGCCGCCAACAGCATCCCACCGGCCTCTCGCCCCGCGCCGGTCTGGCGCTGCTGCACGCCGCGCAGGCGTCGGCGCTCATGCAGGGGCGCGACATGGTGCTGCCCGAGGACGTGCAGGCCGTGGCAATCTCCGTCATGGCACACCGGCTGGAGGCCGGGGCCGCCGCCGGGCAGTTGGCGGGCCGCGAACTGGTGCGCCACCTCCTACATACGATTCCGGTAAGCTGACCCGTGCCGCCGTGAAGCCGCGCCGCATCTACATCTTGCCGACGCGCAGTTGGGCCGTGCTCGCCGCCGTGCTCGCCGCCATGTGGTACGCGGCGGTCAGTCAGAGCAACAGCGTGGCGTACCTGCTGATGTTTTTCCTGGCGAGCCTCATCATGGTGAGTGCCGTCCACACGCATTTTGCGCTGGCCGGGCTGGAACTGCGCGTGGGCCGCATCGAACCGGTGTTCGCCGGAGAATCCGCCAGCGTGCCAGTGGAGGTCATCAACGCTACCCGCCGCGTGAAATATGCGCTGCATCTGGCCCCGAACCGCCAGGTTTTCAAGGAGGCCGCGCACACCGCCGTGGGCCGGTTGACGGCGGCGGGGTCGCAGGCGGCCACCCTGACGCTGCCGACCATGTGCCGGGGCCGCGTCGCGCTCGGGCGGCTGGCGCTAACCACGGTCTACCCGCTCGGCTTCTTCCGGGCTTGGCGCTACGAGACGAGCGACGCGGATTTTCTCGTGTACCCGGTCCCGGCGGGGACGCTGCCCTTGCCGAGCGGTCCGGTGCTCTCGGCGGAGACCGTGGAGGGATTCGGCGTCGGCGGGGATGATTTTTCGGGGGTCCGCCCCTACCAACCCGGCGAAAGCCAGCGCCACATGGACTGGCGCGCCGTCGCCCGGGGCCAGCCGCTGCTCGTCAAACAGTTCCGCGGCACGGGCAGCCGCCGGATCTGGCTGGATTACACCGACGCCGCCGCGTTGGCCGGGGTAGAGGCCCGCCTCTCGCAGCTCTGCCGCTGGATCGTGGACGCCGAAGCGCAAGGCATCGCCTACGGCCTACGTCTGCCAGGCTTCGAGACCGAGCCGTCACGCGGGCACGCCCACCGGCAGCGGTGCCTGGGCGCGCTGGCGCTTTTCGAGGAAGGGGGCAGGGCACGCGGCCAACGATGAGCGCGTTGACCCTCCCCAAACCGGCGCTGCCCCGCTGGACGCGCCGCTGGCGTCAACCGGTCGGCACGTCCGCGCATGCGGCCTTCCGCACCGGGCTGACGTGGCTGCTCGCCAGCCTCTTGCTCACGGTGTTTTCGCTCCTCGGCCAGGTGCCGCTTTGGACGCTCGCGGTGTTCGCCGGTTGCACGGTCTGGCGCTACCTGCTCGAAATCACCGGCCGGCCACTCCCGTCGATGGCCACCCGGTTGGCGCTGTTCCTGCCGGTCGCGTGGGCGATCCTGAGCACCTACGGCTCGCGTCCCAACGCCACGGGACTGTTGACGTTCCTCGTCGCCCTCCTCTCGCTAAAAATCCTGGAACTGCGCAGCCCGCGCGATTTTACCATCGTCGCGCTGCTCGGCTACTTCATGACCCTGAGCGTGCTGTTTTACAACCAGTCGCTCGTCCTGTGTCTCTATCTGGCGGTAACGTTGTTGCTTAACTCCGTCGCCCTGGCGTGCGCCCACGGCAAGCTGCACGCGTCGTGGCCCGCCCTGCGCCTGGCCCTGGGCATGAGCGCGCAGGCGCTGCCGCTGGTGGCGCTGCTCTTCATCGCGTTCCCGCGCGTGCAAGCCGGGTTTCTGCATCGCTTCGGCTACGGTCAGGTCGGCACAACGGGGATGAGCGACACTTTGCAGCCGGGCAGCTTCAGCGGCCTTGTTCAGTCCACGGATCCCGTTTTCCGCGCTCGTCTCAAATCCGTGCACCAGTTGACGCAGGATCAACTCTACTGGCGCGGTCTGGTGCTGGAGAGATGCGACCACCCGCTGTCGTGGCGCGCGCTTTATCAACCGGCGCAGGAATTGCCGACCGCACGCGGCGAGGTGGAGCAAACCATCACGATCATTCCCAACGGCCAACGCTGGCTCTTCGCGCTGGACCGGCCTGTCGGCGTTCATGCTCCCGACAACCTCAAGGCCGAGTCCACCACCGCCGAGACCCTCCGCAGCCGCGACACGATCTATCACACCAGCGTTTACACCGCGTTTTCGTCCTTTGCCGCCACGTCCTCCGCTCCGACGCTTGAGCCGCGACGGAAGAAATTCCTTACGCAGATCCCCACCGACTTCAACGCGAATCCGCGCGCAGTTCTCCTCGTGGCGTCGTGGAAGCGCCAGGCGCACGGCGACGAGGACGTGATCCGGCTGGCGAACACGTTTTTTCGGTCCAGCGGCTTCAGCTACACGCTGTCGCCGGGTTTGTTGAAGCAGCAGACGGCGCTCGACCAGTTTCTCTTCGAGTCCCGCAAGGGTTTTTGCGAACATTACGCGGGTGCCTATTGCACGCTGATGCGCGCGGCGGGGGTTCCGGCCCGCATCGTGGTCGGCTACCAGGGCGGTGAGTTCAACCAGTACGGCGGCCACTTCACCGTCAGGCAGTCCGACGCCCATGCCTGGGCCGAGGTCTGGCTGGACGCGCGCGGCTGGACGCGCGAGGATCCGACGGCGTTTGTTGCCCCGGACCGGGTATCCTACGGCGCGGAAAACTACGCCTTTGGCGGTGCTCTGACCGACGCTATGCGCCTGGAACGCCTCAACGGCCTGAACACCCCCGGTTCGTTGCGCTGGCTGCTGCGCAACACCTCGCAGTTGTGGGACAACCTGGATCAGCAATGGAACATGCTAGTCCTCGGCTACGATCAGGACACGCAATTGACCGTGCTCGAACGCCTGGGCCTGGATAAACTCGATTGGGTCGGCGGCACGACGCTGACCCTGGCCATCGCATTCACCATCCTGGCTATCGGCGGCGGCCTGGTTTACCTGCTCGACCGTCGTCCGGCGAGTCGCCGCGACCCGGTGGCCTGGGACTACGCGCGTTTTTGCCGCAAGTTGTCCGTCGGGGCGGAACTCGACCGCGCGCCCGGCGAGGGGCCGCTGGATTTCGCGCGCCGCGCGCAGGAACGTCTCCCCGCTCAGAGTGAGGGCATCCGGCACATCACCGACCTCTACGTGGCCTCCCGCTACGCCCGGGACGGTGGCGCGGGCGTCGCCGGGCAGTTTCACGACGCCGTGGCGCGCTTCCGCGTCATTTCCCCCGCCCCGGAGGAAGTCGCCGCGACCGAGGGCCGCTGACGAAATCTTTGGACGAACCGGAGAATCGTCTTACCGTCCGGCAAAGTCATGAACACCCCTCTCCATGTTGCCGTGACCGGTGCCGCCGGTCAGATCGGTTATTCCCTGTTGTTTCGCATCGCCTCGGGTTCCATGTTCGGCCCCGAGCAGCCGGTCGTCCTCCACCTGCTCGAAATTCCCCCCGCCCTCCCGGCGCTGGAGGGTGTGGTGATGGAATTGGAAGATTGCGCGTTCCCCCTGCTGCATGGCACCGTGCCGACGGCGGACCCGGCGGAAGGTTTTCACGGGGTCAACTGGGCGCTGCTCGTCGGCAGCGTGCCGCGCAAGGCAGCCATGGAACGCAAGGAATTACTCGGCATCAACGGCAAGATCTTCACTGGCCAAGGGCAGGCTATCGCCAAGCACGCGGCCTCCGACGTGCGCGTGCTGGTCGTCGGCAACCCGTGCAACACGAACTGCCTGATCGCCATGAACAACGCGCGCGAGGTGCCCGCCGACCGCTGGTTCGCCATGACGCGTCTCGACGAAAACCGCGCCAAGGCCCAGCTCGCCGCCAAGGCGGGTGTGCTGGTCAGCGACGTGACCAATGTCGCCATCTGGGGCAACCATTCCTCCACGCAGTATCCCGACTTCTTCAACGCCAAGATCGGCGGGCGTCCGGCCACCGACGTGGTCACGGATCGCGCCTGGCTCGAAGGCCCGTTCATCTCCACCGTCCAGCAGCGCGGCGCGGCCATCATCAAGGCGCGCGGCCAGTCCTCGGCGGCTTCGGCGGCCAACGCGGTAGTGGACACCGTCCGCTCCCTCGTCACGCCGACGCCCGCGGGCGACTGGCACAGCGTGGCCGTCTGCTCGCCCGGCGACGCTTACGGCGTGGAGAAGGGCCTCATCACGTCCTTCCCGATCCGCACCGAGGACGGCAAAAGCTGGCAGATCGTCCCCGGCCTGCCGGTCAACGAGTTTAGCCAGGGCCGCATCGACGCCACGGTCAACGAACTGAAAGAGGAAAAGTCGCTCGTGGCCGACCTTCTCGGCGCGCAATAACGGCTTTACAACGGCGGGGATTCTTTGCGACGCTCGTTCGACGATGACCCCCCGTCTTCTTTTCCAACGCTGCCTGCCCGGCCTCGGCGCGTGCCTGCTTTGGGCGCTTGCCGCCGCGCCTTCCGCGCACGCCCAGAAACAAGAGGACGGCATCTTGAGCAAGGTCAAGCAGGGCGGCTCCGCGAACCGGGAAAGTTTCGCCTTCGCGGACGCCGACAAGAACTTCGGCACCGCCTCCGCCGCCGGCAGCAGGCAGGCGCGCGTGAAATCCTACAACTTCGGCGGCAAGTCGTCGATTTTCGGCGGCGATGGCACCTTCCGTACGAAGGGTTTCAGCAACCCCAAGGACGGCGGTTACCGGACAGACGGCTACGCCACGAAGGCGTCGGCGCTCTCCCAGCGTAACAGCTTCGCGCAGTCCGACCGCACCTTCGGCACGAAGTCGATGGATGTCCGGGAAGCGCCGTCAGCTAACAAGACCCTCGCGGTAAAGTCGTACACTCAGGCCGATACCACCTACACCGGACGCGGCAAGCGCCAGGACTTCCTAGATGAGCGGACGCAGGAAGCGAAGAACCTGACCAGCGACCAGATTCGTGATCTATTAAATAAAGGTCCGGCGGCCAAGCCCGGTACCGTTCTGGAACCGGTGCTTCCTTCCGTCCGCTAGCATGAATCAACTCAGTCCCGAAGCTGCCCTGGCCATTCTGCGCCAGGGTGCCACCCGCATCCTCAGCGAAGCCGAATTACTCGAAAAACTGCGCCTCGACCGCCCCTTGCGCGTCAAGTTGGGCGTGGACCCGACCGCGCCGGACATCCACCTCGGGCACACGGTCATTTTCCAGAAGCTCCGCCAGTTCCAGGACCTCGGCCACACCGCCGTCCTGATCATCGGCGACTTCACCGCTATGATCGGCGACCCCAGCGGACGCTCGACCACCCGTCCGCCGCTCACGCACGACGCCGTGATGACCAACGCGGAAACCTACCGGCGGCAGTCCCTCAAGATCCTCGACCCCGCGCGCACAGAGATCGTCTTCAACGGCCACTGGTTCGAGATGATGACCTACGAGCAGGTGATCCGCCTGAACAGCCGCGTGACGCTCCAGCAGATCATGCAGCGCGAGGATTTCCGCACGCGCTACGAAAGCGGCACGCCGGTCAGCCTGCACGAGCTACAATATCCCCTGCTCCAGGGCTGGGACTCGGTGCAGGTCCGCGCCGATGTGGAACTAGGCGGCACCGACCAGCTTTTCAACATCCTTGTCGCGCGTGACTTGCAGAAGGAAGAAGGCCAGCCGCCGCAGGTGGTCATGGTGATGCCGATCCTCGAAGGCCTGGATGGCGTCCAGAAGATGAGCAAGAGCTTGGGCAACTACATCGGCGTCACCGACGCGCCGGGCGACATGTTCGGCAAGACGATGAGCATCAGTGACGAACTGATGGCGAAGTACTACATGCTCCTCCTCGGCGAAATGCTCTCGCCGACGGTTCACCCTATGGAGGCCAAAAAGACCCTCGCCGCGCGTTTGGTGGCCCGTTACCACTCAGATGCAGACGCCCAGGCAGCCCGGGCCGATTTTGAGCGGCGTTTCAGCAAGCGCGACACTGATGCCGGCGATCTCCCGGCGATCTCGCTCGCGGACGGTGGGGATTTAGACATTGTGTCTGCCGTCGTAGCCGCCTACGAACAGGCGTTTAACGTTACCAAATCCCGGGGCGATGCCCGCCGCCTGGTGGAAGGCGGCAGCATCCAGTGGCGTGGCGAAAAAATTACCGACGCCAAGGCGAAACCCGATTTTGCGGCGGGCGGGCTCCTCAAACTGGACAAGCTCCGCTCTGTCCGCATTTCCTAGCGCAGTTTTCGGTTGGATAAGCCTCTCGCTCTCCCCCAAGGGTCTGTCATCCTGCGCGAGTCTTGCGAGCCGAAGGACTTTCCCGCGTTGCCCGCACGGCGAGGCATCTGCAATCGTAACCTGCCTTAGCAAGCAGTTCGCGCCCGTTCCGCCTTCGTTCAAGCCCCTACCTTGGGCCGTTTCTTCTTCAACCGCAGCCAGTTGTTCCACGTCTTGCGAAACTTGTCCTTGGCCTTGAGGTACGTCTGGTTCAACTGGTTGGGCCGGACGATCTGCTCCAACACGCCCTTCACCGTAAAATCCGCCGTGTCCAGAATCGTATAGGCCGCGCCCACGGCGGCTTCGTGGTGCGCGTCGCTGGAACTCGTCATCGGCAGCCCGCGCTCCTGCGCGTAATGAAACGCCTTTTTGTTATAGCGGTGCAGCGTCGTCGCGGCGTTGAACACCTCCAGCGCGTCGATGGGCAGCGTGTCGAGCACCGCCCGCCGGATACCCGCACGGAAGATGTCGTAAGGATGCGGCGGCACCGCCAGGCCGCCCGCCTCGTGGATGCGGTCGCACACCTCGCGCGCCGGACGCCCCTTCAGGTTGCCGGGCAGGCACGCCCCGAGGCAAAGCAAGTGCCCCTCGTCCGTCGTCACCTCGATGCCCGGGATGACCAGAAATCCGTCCACCGGTTGCCCGTCGGCGCGCATCAACCCCTTGCCGATCATGTATTCCACGGCCTCGCAGGTGTTGTGGTCGGTCATCGCAAAACCGTGCAATCCCTTGCGGCGCGCGGCGGCGATGAGAGCCTCTGGACTGGAAACACCGTCCGCGCTGAAAAACGAGTGACAGTGCAGATCGAAATGGTACGGCACAGCGTCCAAAGTAGTTTTTGCCCCTGAAATGGCAATGCGGAAACGGCGCGCCCGGTGACGATTTCGTGACCCGCCCCGCCCGCCGACTGCTTCCGCCTTTGCGGGACGGCCCATTTTGCGCTACCAGTCCTGCGGTTTTCATGAGCTATTCCGAAGTCGCCACCCCGCCCTCACCCACGACGCTTCCGACCACCGGAACCGCCTTCAAGGATTGGTCGCTGATCTGCGATGCTCTCGGCCAAGGCCGCCAGAGCCTGATCCTGCGCAAGGGCGGCATCGCCGAGGGCCGTCAGGGCTTCCGGTTCAAGCACGACGCCTTCTTCCTGTTCCCGACCCAGTACCATCAGCAGGCGGAACGCATCCGGCCCGAGGAGCTGCCCACGCTGCACCACACCCCCCCGCCGCCCGAGGACAGCGTCGTCATCCGTTACTTTTTCGCCCTAGAATGGGCGGAATGGATCGACGATTGGGAGACGGTCGCCCGCCTGGCGCCCTACCACGTCTGGCGTGAGGACGTGGCGCGCGAACGCTTTGAATACGACGATCAGCGCGGGCTGCAATACGCGTTCGGGCGCGTCTATCGGCTCGACCCCGCTTGGACATTTCCTGACCGTCCATCGTTCGGCGGTTGCCGCTCATGGATCACGCTGCCGGAATACCCGTCTAACGCCCACCCGCTCACTCCCGTCCTGACCGACGCACAACACGCCCAGGCCGCGCAACTGGTCCGCGCGACGCTGACCCGACTGTGAAATGTTCCTTTCCCACTTCCGCCTTCCCATGAAACCCCTCGCTTTCCTCGCCGCGTGCGGTCTCGCCTTTGGCCTCCACCCCAGCCCGGCCCGCGCGCTCGACGCCGACGTTCAGCAACTCATCGTCGGCATCGCGCCGGACTGGAACTCGATGCAGGGCCATATCCAGTGCTTCCGCCGCGCGCCCGGCGGCGACTGGCAAGCCGCGTCCGAACCCGTCGCCGTGCTGTTCGGCAAGAACGGGCTGGCCTGGGGACGGGGCGAACGCGGCACCGACGAACCCGGCTTGCACAAGCAGGAACGCGACGGACGCGCGCCCGCCGGGGTGTTCGATCTCGGCAAAATCTACACCTACGACTCCGTCCTGCCCGAAGGCGCTAAATACCCGTTCCACACTGTCACGCCGCGCGACGCTTGGGTGGACGACCCCGCCTCGCCCAACTACAACCGTTTCGTCACGATCCCCGACGTCGCCAATCCGCCCGCGTGGTTCGACAAGCAGAAGATGCGGCACGGCGACTTCGCGTACCATTGGCTGGTCGAAATCCGCCACAACTCTGACCCGCCTGCCCCCGGCGCGGGCAGCGCGATCTTTTTCCACATCCGCCGCGGCCCGACCCGCCCGACTAGCGGCTGCACGACGATGGCCGAGCCGGAACTAGTCAAAATGATCCGCTTCCTGCGCGCGGACGCCCGCCCGCACTACGCCCTGCTGCCCTGGTCGGAGTATCAGCAAAAGTGGCGCGCCTGGGGGTTGCCCGATCCCGCCGTCATCTCGGCCCATCCATAGCCTCGCCGCGCACGAATAAGACTTTGCAACTTCGCCCTCCCGGCGGTATTTAATTCTTTATGATGCCCCTCGCTTCTTTCGGCAATCTCCTTGGGGGACCGGACCTCATCGTCATTTTGCTCATCGTCCTGGTCCTCTTCGGCGCGAAAAAGCTGCCGGAACTCGCGCGAGGCCTTGGCCAGAGCCTCAACGAGTTCAAGAAGGCCCGGGAAGACGTGGAGCACGAGATTCGCCAAGGTCAGCAGGATGTTCAGGCGCGGGAGATGCCCAATCGGCAGCCGTACAATCCCGCCCCTTCCACGCAGGCGCTGCCTTACAGCGCGCCCGGTGCCACGACCGCTGCCGCCTCAGTCCCTTCGGAACAGGCCTTGCAGCAACAGATCGCCGACTTGCAGGAAAAACTGCGTTTAGCCGAAGAGGAGAAAAAGAACACCCCATCTTCGGTCGTTTGACGTGGTGCGCCACGCATTACAAGCCGCTGGCAGCTTTCTGCTGCTGACGGCCTCGTTCTTCGCCCACGCGCGGGCGGAGAACAGCCCCGAGGCGGACAAGGCTTGGCAGATCGTGCTGGAGCAGGCCAGCGGCCCGGGAAACCGCTTCAAGTCATCGGACGAGGCACTGGCCGCCGCCCGGCTGCACTTGGACAAGCAGGAATCCGGCTTGCGCGACTTCGGACGCGCTTACCCCGAAGACTCGCGGCATTACAGCGCGCAGATTCGGCTGGCGACGGTGCTGGCCGCCAAGGCGCGTGTGCGCCATGACCCGGTCATGATGGATAGCGCCCGGCAACTCCTGGGCGACCTGGAGCGGGACTCCAAGACACCACTACCCATCAAGGCCGACGCCGGTTTCGCGCGCGTCAGTCAGTCCATGCAGGACGCCAGTGGCGGGCGTCCCGACGACGCCACGCGTGAATCCCTGCTGCAAACGGTCCGTCAGTTCGACACCGCTTACCCGTCCGACCGGCGCACCGGCAATTTGCTCGCGGAACTCTCCACTCTGTACGACGACCAGCCCGCCAGGAAGAAATCCATCTTGGAAGAAGCGGCGGGCAGCACGCAGGACGGGGGGACGCGTCAACGCATCAACGATGACCTCCGGCGCACGGCGCTCGTGGGCACCGCCGTCGATTTCCGACTTCAACCCATCGAGGGCGGCGCGCCGTTTACTGTCTCCAGCCGGCGTGGCCGCGTGCAGGTGATCCTATTCTGGGCGTCTTTCTCGATGCCCGCGTTGCACGAATTGGCGGCGCTCAGAAGCGTAGCGGCGTCGTTCGCCGACCAGCCGGTCGATTTCCTGACGGTCAGCCTCGACGAGGATCGCGCCAGAGTTTCCGAGACGTTGAAGGCCGCCAACATCCCCTGGCCGACCCACTACGACGGCAAGGGGTGGACGGGCGAAACCGTGCGCGACTTCGGGATCAATGCCCTGCCGGTGGTCTGGGTGTTGGACCGCAAAGGCGTGCTCACCACGCTGAATGCGCGCGGGACAGAGACCGACGCCATCCGTCAGGCGTTGTCGCAGCCCTGACACGCAAGGTGGATGGCGACCTCCGGGCGCCATGGCAAAATACTGCAGCGAAGCTGCCTGACTGTCTGGATAGAACGTCTATTTATCCAGGTGGCTGCGCCGTAGTGAAACCCATCGCACTCGGAAGTTACGATCCGCCTCGGAAGTATCGCTTCAAGCCACCGCCCCGCTCAGCAAATTGCGCACGTCCTGCCCTTGTAGGTACAAAAACCATCCTTGCGAGTTCTCGCGCATCCCGACCAACCCGATGATTTGCAACGCAAACACCACGCGGCACAGCATCTTCTCGTCCTCAATCTCCAGCCGCAGGCTCGACAGGCTCAGGCGGCCCTCTTCCTGGTTCATCCGCTGCAACAACCGCCATGCCTCGGCTACCTCGACCTTCCCGAGCTTGGTGATCGCCCGCAGGTTGCCCCACACGGAAAACGTGACGTTCGGGACCGCCATGAAAAGTTCCAGCATGACCCAGACCAGATAATAACGCGCTTCCCGCACCTTGTCGGTGCGCACCCGCTTGCGCAGGATCGCCGCCGTCACGAGATACACCACCGCTCCCAACGCGAACCACGCTGGAAACCACGGCCCGAGCAGACCGGCCTGCGAGCTGACTTGGCTCAGCGTCTCAATGCTGAAACTCTTAACCACCGTGATCGTGAACAAACAGAACCAGAACACGAACAGGTACACCAGTCCCCATAAAACCACCGTGGCTACCAGCGAGAAAAAAGCCAGCAACAGTGCCTGCCGGTTGTGCCGTCCGAGGTAGCGTTGCAACGGGCGAGCTGCGACGAAGGGCGATACGAACGTTTCTTCGGCGAACTCTTGGGCGGGGTCTTCGGTGTTCATGCAGCCGGAGGGAAAACGCGAAGCATCATGCCTCATTCCGTCTCCGAACGCCAGCTTGACCCGCTCCCCGAACGATTTTTTTACGACATCGACCGGGGAATGGCGTTGCGCACCGCCATCTGTGCCGCCGTCCGGGCGACGTAGCCGCGCAGGCTCGCGGGTGCTAGCACTTCAACGTGTTCGCCCCACCCGAGCACCCATTTCTGCACCTCGGGCGACACGCCCACGTGCATCGAAAGCTCCAGCGAACCGTCCGGCAGCGTTTCCAACTTCTGCGATGGATGCCAGTCGCGTTCCCGGATCAACCGCGCACCGAACGGCGCGAACCGCAGCCGCACTTCTTCCGCCTCCTGCGAGGAAAACACCCCAAAACTGTCCGCCAAATGCTCGTCGAGAGAGAACCCTGCGGGCCGGTCAAACCGCCGCCCGGTGCCGACCAACCCCGCCATCCGCGTCAGCGCGAACGTGCGGATCGACCCGTCGCGGTTCAGGTCGCTGCCGAACAGATACCATTGGTTGTCGATGCAGGCGAGGTGGAGCGGCTGGACGCGCCGCGTTTCGGCCTTTTCACTGCCGAGTTTCTGGTAGGAAAACTCCAGTTCCTCGCTCGTCAACACCGCCTGACTGACCGTGTCGAATGTCCCGAGGTCGCCCACGCTCAGGCCCGCCGCCCGGAAACTGATCGAACTGTCCAGGTCGCCGCTCCACGAGAACTGGATCTGGTCGCGCAGCCCCGAGGTCAGTTTCTCGAAGGCATCGCGCAATGGTTTCTCGTAAGGTGTGCCCCGGTACTGCGCCAGGGCCTTCCGCGCCACCGACAGGGCCACCAACTCGCCCTCGGAGATTTTGAGCGTCGGAAATTGCACCACTTCGCGGGTGTAATAAAAACCGTGCGCCGCCACGTCGTATTCGATGGGCAACCCGAGTTGATCCCGCATGAAGTCGATGTCGCGCAGGACGGTCCGGCGCGACACTTCCAACTCGTCCGCGAGTGTTTTGCAATTCGTCCGACGGCCGGTTTGAAGCCGCTCGTGCACCTGTAGCATTCGGGCCAAAGGGGGTCGTGAAAGCTGCTTGTTATCCTTCATGAATTTTTTTCAAAATTATTTAGGCCTATGACAGCCTTTGTCACACCCCCCCTGTCAGGATGCCTGAAAACAAACGTTCCACCCATGAAATTATTCTCTCGTACCCATCGCCTCCAGATTTCGGAACCTTACCTCCACCGCAACCTGGCGATTTACCTGCTGCGGCGGCAGGACGCCCCGCGCGAGCGTAGATTCCTCACGCTGGACGAAGCGCTGCGGGCCGGTTGCGCGCGGGTCCACGAGACGGGGCGGGTCGGAGAACTGGAAATCGAGAACCTGACGGACGCCGACTTGTATGCGCAGGCGGGCGACGTGGTCAAGGGCGGCTGGCAAGACCGCGCGCTCGGGCAGGATTTCATCATTCCGCACCGCGCGCGCCGTTCCCGGCACCGTGTCCGCACGTTCTGCGTGGAACGGGGCCGCTGGAACACGCGCGCGGGCGAGGAAGCCACGAACACCTTCAAATCCGCCGAGCACATGGCGGCCTCGCGCGAACTGAAGCTTTCCATCCGCCACACCGGTTCGCAGGCGGCGGTCTGGGCCTCCGTGGACGCGACGCAGGAAAAGCTCAGCCGGGCGCTCCTCACGGACATCCGGTCGGTGTCGTCGCCGTCGAGCCTGCCGCTGGCGATTGAGAACCCGGCGGTGCAGCGGCGGCTGGCGGATTATCTCCTGACGTTCTCGAATCTCATGCTGGATAACCCCGATGCCAGCGGTTTTGCTTTCGCGGTCAACGGGCGTCTGAGCAGTGCTGATCTCTACGCCTCCCCCGCCCTCTTCCAAAAGCTGTGGGCCAAGCTGCTCGAAGCAGCCGCCCTGGAAGCCATCGTCGAAGCCACTGCCCCGGGCGTCACCTGCGCCAACCCGACCGCCAAGGACGTTTCCGCTTGGTTACGCTCCGCCCGCAGGGGACACAAAACCTCGCACGCGGTCACGCCGCGCATTCAGGTGGTGGTCCGCGAAAACCGCGGACAGGTTTCCTTCGAGACCATGGATTCCGAGCAGGACGGGCTTTGCGTGCACCAGAGCATCTTGGCGCACTGATTAGTTTTAAGCGTGGGCGAGCGCCGGCTTTTCTCCGATCAGGCGGTGCTTGGATTTCTCCGAGCGCAGCCGCTCGAACAGCAGGTAGATCACCGGCGTCGTGAAGAGTGTCAGCGCCTGGGAAACGATCAATCCGCCCACGATGGCCACGCCCAGCGGTTGCCGCAGTTCGGAGCCCGTTCCCATGCCGATGGCCAGCGGCACCGCACCGAACATCGCCGCCAGCGTGGTCATCATGATGGGCCGGAAGCGTGTTAGACACGCTTGCAGGATGGATTCCTCGGAGGAAAGCCCCTGCTCGCGTTCGGCCTCCAGCGCGAAGTCGATCATCATGATGGCGTTCTTCTTCACGATGCCAATCAGCAGGATGATGCCGATGAACGACACCAGCGAAAGATCCATGTTGAACACCCATAGCGCCAGCAGCGCCCCCAACCCGGCGGAGGGCAGCGTAGACAAAATGGTGATCGGGTGGATCAAGCTTTCGTAGAGCACGCCCAGCACGATGTAGACGGCCAGCAGCGCCGCGACGATCAGCCAATAAATGGTGTCGGTCGTTTCCTTGAAAACCTTGGCGGTCCCCTGAAAACTGCCGTGGATGCTGCCGGGCATCCCGATCTCCTGGGCCGCCTTCTCGATGAGGACCGTCGCCTGGCCCAGCGAAAGGTTCGGGGCCAGGTTAAAGGTCAGCGTCGCGGCGGGGAACTGCCCCTGGTGGTTGACGGAAAGCGAGGTGTTCACACTCTCGTAGTGGGCGATGGTGCTCAGTGGCACCTGCTTGCCGGTAGACGACCGGACGTAAACCTTGTCCAGGGAATTGGCATCCTCTTGGAACTGCGCGCCGGTTTCCAGGACCACGCGATACTGGTTCTGCTGCGTATAAATCACGGACACTTGCCGTTGACCAAACGCGCTGTAGAGCGTGTCGTCCACCGCCTGCGGCTGGATGCCCAGGCGGGCGGCGGCGTCGCGGTCGATCACCACGGTTTCCTGCAGGCCCCGCGCCTGCTGGTCGCTGTTCACGTCGAGCAGGCCAGGATTCTTCTTGAGTTTCTCCACGAGGAGCGGCGTCCAATGGCGCAGATCGTTCAGTTCGCTGGCTTGCAGCGTGTACTGATATTGCGAGCGGCCCGCGCGCCCGCCTACCCGGAGGTCCTGCGCGGCCTGCAAAAAGAGGTTGACCCCGACTTCCTTGGCCAGCTTGGGACGCAGGCGGGCAATGACCTCGTCGGCGGTTTCCTTGCGTTCGCCCTTGGGCTTGAGGGCGATGAACATGTAGCCGTTGTTCGACGCGCCACCGCCCAAAAAGCTGCCCATACTGGCTACGGCGGGGTCGGCGGCGACGATGTCCGACACGCGCTGGTGTTTCTTCTCCATCGCCTCGAAGGAGATGTCCTGCGCGCCCTCGGAAAAGCCCATCATCAACCCGGTATCCTGCTGCGGGAAAAAGCCGCGCGGCGCTTCCGTGAACAGCCAGTAAGTGAGGCCGACGTTCAACACGGCCACAGCGAGGACGAAAAACTGATGGCGCAGCACCCAGCGCAAGGCGCTTTCATAGCCGCCGAGCATCCACTGGAAAAAACGTTCCATCGTCTCGTAGAACCAGCCGCCGGAACGGTCGGGGTGCTCCGGGCGCAGGAAGCGCCCGCAGAGCATCGGCGTCAGGGTCAGCGACACCACTCCCGAGACGAGGATGGCCAAGGAGAGCGTGACCGCGAACTCGTGAAACAGCCGCCCAATCAATCCGCCCATGAACAGGATCGGGATGAACACGGCGACGAGCGAGATGCTGATGGAAACGACCGTGAAACCGATCTGGCGCGCGCCCTTGAAAGCGGCTTGCAGCGGCGGATCGCCCGCCTCGATGAAGCGGACAATGTTCTCGATGACCACGATGGCGTCGTCCACCACGAAGCCGACCGACACGGTCAGGGCCATCAGCGAAAGGTTGTCCAGGCTGTAGCCGCACAGGTACATGAACCCGAACGTGCCCGCCAACGAGAGCGGCACCGTCACGCCCGCGATGAACGTCGGCCACAGCCGCCGCAAGAACAGGAACATCACCATGACGACCAGCGCGACCGAAATCAGCAACGTCAACTGCACGTCGTGGACCGACGCGCGGATGGTCTGCGTGCGGTCGCTGATGATGGACAACTTGACCGACGGCGGCAGCCAGCGCTGCAACTGCGGAAGCATCACGCGGATCTGGTCCACGATGTCGATCACGTTTGCCACGGACTGCTTGCGGATGACCAGCAGCACGGCCTTCTTCGAGCCGCTCCAACCGGCCAACTTATCGTTCTCCTGCGCGTCGATGACGTTGGCAATGGAACTGAGCTGCACCGGCGTCCCGTTGCGCTGGGCGACGACGAGCGACTTATAGTCCTTCGCCTGGAAGAGTTGGTCGTTGCTGGCGATGACGAAACTTTCGCGCTCGTTGCTGAGCATCCCCTTGGGCGAATCCACGTTGACCTTGGAGATGACGGCGCGCACGTCCTCCATGCTCATGCCCATCGAGGCGAGCACGGCGGGGTTGACCTGGATGCGCACCGCTGATTTCGCGCCGCCGTTGATGCTGACCTGGCTGACGCCTTCTACCTGGCTGAGCCGCTGGCCGAGGACCTGGTCGGCGAGGTTGTAGATCTCCGAGAGCGGGACGGTGTCGGAGGTCATCGCCAGGACCATCACGGGCGAGTCGGCGGGGTTGACCTTGCGGTAGGTCGGCGGGTTGGGCAGGTTGAGCGGTAGTTCGCCCCCGGCGGCGTTGATGGCGGCCTGCACGTCTCGCGCCGCGCCGTTGATGGAACGGTTGAGGTCGAACTGGATCGTGATCCCCGCGCCGCCGATGTTGCTGCTGGAAGTGATTTCGGAAACCCCGGCGATCTGGCCGAAGCGGCGTTCCAGCGGGGCCGCGAGTGATGTGGCGGCGGTTTCGGGGTCCACGCCGGGCAGGCTGGCTTGGACCTGCACCGTCGGGTAGTCGATCTGCGGCAGCGGCGCGATGGGCAGAAAATGGTACGACACTACGCCGAGCAGGAGCAGACCTGCCGCGAGAAGCGACGTGCCGATGGGTCGACGGATGAATGGCTCGGAGATGTTCAAACGCGGAAGTGGGAAGTGGAAACGCGGAAGTTAGCCCCGGTAAGGGGCGCGCTTGAAGCTAAGCAGCCGCAACCGGTTCGGGACGCGGTTGACCGGCACCGGGCGGTGGAACCGAGGGCAGGTTCGGCTCATCCTTGGCGCGATTTGGCGCGAGCCAGTTCGAGAGCCGCTCCATGTAGAGGTAGATCACCGGCGTCGTGTAGAGCGTGAGCACCTGCGAGAGCAGCAGTCCGCCCACGATGGAGACACCCAGCGGGCGGCGCAATTCCGAGCCCGTGCCCGTTTGCAGCGCCAGCGGCAGCGCGCCCAACAGGGCGGCGGCGGTCGTCATCATGATCGGGCGGAACCGCAGCAGGCACGCCTTGTAGATGGATTCCTCCGGCGGCAGGCCCTCGTCGCGCTCGGCCTCCAGCGCGAAGTCGATCATCATGATCGCGTTCTTCTTTACGATGCCGATCAGCAGCACGATGCCGATGAGCGCTACCAGCGACAGGTCCATCCCGCAAAGCTCCAGCGCCAGCAGCGCGCCCACGCCCGCCGAAGGCAGCGTCGAGAGGATGGTGATGGGGTGGATGTAGCTCTCGTACAGCACGCCGAGCACGATGTAGATGACCACGATGGCCGCGAGGATCAGGTACGGCTCGCTCTCCAGCGACGAGCGGAATTCCGCCGCGCTGCCGGTGAAGGTCGTCACGATGGTGTCCGGCATTTTGATCTCTTCTTGGGCCTGCTGGATGGCCGGGATAGCCTGGCTAAGGAAGCTGCCGGGACGCAGGTTGAAGGACAACGTCGTGGACGGAAACTGCCCCTGGTGCGGCACCGAGAGAGGGGCGGTCGTTTGTTCGAGGTGGGCGATGGCGGTCAGCGGAATCAACTGGCCGCCGGTCGATTTGACGTAGATTTTTTCCAACGCCTCCGGCCCGGTGCGGAAGCTGTTTTCGACCTCCAGGATGACGCGGTACTGGTTGAGTTGCGTGTAGATCACCGAAACCTGCCGCTGGCCGAACGCGCTGTAGAGCGTGTCGTCCACGGCCTGCGTCAGGACGCCGAAACGCGAGGCTTTGTCGCGGTCCACCTGCACGGTGATCTGTTGGCCGTCGGTCTGTTGGTCGCTGGCGGCGTCCATCAGTTCCGGCAGCGCGCGGAGGCGGTCCAGCAGCTTGCCGCTCCAGCGGGTCAGTTCCGCCGGATCGGCAGCCTGCAAAACATACTGGTACTGGGTGCGGCTCACGCGGGTGTCGAGTTGCAAGTCCTGGACGGATTGCATGAACAACGAGATGCCTTCCACGTCGGCGGTCGAGGCGCGCAGCCGGTCGATGATCTGGTCCGCGCTCGCGGAGCGGTCGCGGCGCGGCTTGAGCACGATGGTCAGGCGGCCCGAGTTGAGGGTCTGGTTGACCGACCCCGCGCCGACGAAGGCCGCCACGGTCTGCACGTCGGGGTCGCGCCGGACCACGTCGGCCAAGGCGCGCTGGCGGGCGAGCATCGCCTGGAAAGAGATGTTTTGCGCGGCGTCGGTCACGCCCACGATGAGGCCCGTGTCCTGTTGCGGCAGCAGGCCCTTGGGGATCAACACGTAGAGCCAGACCGTGCCGATCAACGTCCCGACCGCGACCAGCAACGTGAAAAACTGGTGCCGAAGGACCCATTTGAGGCCATGCTCGTAAAACGCCAGCATCCCGTCGAAGAAGCGTTCGGTGACGCGGTAGAAGGCGTTGTGGCGCGACTTATCCTTGCCGGTGGCGTCCTCCTCGTGCTCGGGCTTGAGCAGGTAGGCGCACATCATCGGCGTGAGGGTCAGCGAGATGACCGCCGACACCACGACCGCCGCGCTGAGCGTGATGGCAAACTCGCGGAACAAGCGCCCGACGATGCCGCTCATGAACAAGAGTGGGATGAATACGGCGATGAGCGACACGCTTAGCGACACCACCGTGAAACCGATCTGGCGCGCGCCCTTGAGCGCGGCGTCGAACGGTTTTTCGCCCGCCTCGATGAAGCGGACGATGTTTTCGATCATCACGATGGCATCGTCCACGACGAAGCCTGTCGAGATGGTCAACGCCATCAGCGAGAGGTTGTCCAGGCTGAAGCCGCAGAGCTTCATCAGGCCGAAGGTGCCGACGATGGAGAGCGGCAGCGCGACGCTGGGAATGACCGTCGCCCAGAGCTTGCGCAGGAACACGAAGATGACCATGACGACGAGCGCCACGGTCAGCAGCAGCGTGAACTGCACGTCCTCGACGGAGGCGCGGATGGTTTCCGTGCGGTCGGTCAGGATCGAGATGTGGACGGAAGGCGGGATGGTTGCAGTGAGTTGCGGCAGCAGTTCTTTAATGCGCTCGACGGTTTGGATGATATTCGCGCCGGGCTGGCGCTGGATGTCGAGCAGCACGGCGGGCCGGTAGCCCTGGTGGCCGTCGGCGATCCAGGCGGCGAGCTGGTCGTTCTCCACGCCGTCGACCACCGTGCCCACGTCGCTGACGCGCACGGGCGCGCCATTGCGGTAGGCGAGGATGATGGGCTTGTACTGCGCGGCGCTGACGATCTGGTCGTTGGAGCCGATGGTCATGGACTGGCGTTTGCCGTCGAAGCTGCCCTTGGGCGCGTTGACGTTGGCTTGGCCCAGGACCGTGCGTACGTCCTCCAGGCTCAGGCCGAGCGAGGCCACCGCCGCCGGGTTGATGCGCACGCGCACCGCCGGTTTCTGGTTGCCCTGGATAGAGACTAGGCCGACGCCGCTGACCTGGCTGAGCTTCTGCGCGAGGGCGGTGTCGGCGAAGTCGTTGACCTTGTCCAGCGGCAGGCTGTCGGAGGTGATCGCCAGCGAGAGGATGGGCGTATCGGCGGGATTGACCTTGTTGTAGGTCGGCGGGTTGGGCAGGTTCTGCGGCAGGACGCCGCCGGAGGCGTTGATGGCGGCCTGCACGTCCTCGGCGGCGGCGTCGATCTCGCGGTCGAGCACGAACTGGAGCGTGACCGTGCTGGTGCCGAAGGCGCTGACGGAGTTCATCGACGCCAGCCCAGGGATCTGGCCGAACTGGCGCTCCAGCGGCGTTGTGACGGACGAGGCCATCACGTCGGGGCTCGCACCGGGTAGCTGGGCGAAAACCTGGATCGTCGGGAAATCGACGGCGGGCAGCGCCGAGATGGGCAGCAGCTTGTAACCGAGCAAGCCGAGCAGCACGACGCCCGCCATCAGCAGCGTCGTGGCGATGGGCCGACGGATAAACGGTTCGGAGATGTTCATGGCGCGGCGCGGCGGTTCACCGGCGGCTGGCGACCGCGGCGGCGGGTTTGGCGTCGTCACCGGCGGCCTGGCGCGCGCCGTGGCGGGGGCCGTCCTTGTGCTGGCCGTTGTCCGGCGCGGGGCCGTCGCGGTTGGCGATTTCTACCTTGGAGCCTTCCTGTAGTTTATACTGGCCATCGACCACCACTTTTTCGCCGAGTTGCAGGCCCTCGTCCACCAGGGCGAAGCTGTCCTCGGATTGCGCGATCTTGACCGGGCGCGCCTCCACCGTGGAATCGGTTTTGATGACGAACGCGAACGAGCCCTGCGGCCCGCGCTGGATCACCGCTGCCGGGACGACGAGGCCGTCCTTGCGGACGGTCAGGAGGAGCCGCGCGTTGATGAACTGCCCCGGCCAGAGGCGCAAGTCCTCGTTCTGGAAGGTCGCCTTGAGCTTGATCGTGCCGGTGGTCTGGTCGATCTGGTTGTCGATGACGGCGAGCGCGCCCTGGCCGAGTTGCCCGGCATTGTCGCGGCCCACGGCGAAAACGGCCATCGGGTTCTTCTCGGGGTCGTCCGGGTAATGGTCGCGGATCAGTTGAAAATTCTGCTCGGGGAGCGTGAAGATAACCGAAATCGGGTGCAATTGGGTGATGACAACCAGCCCGCCCGCGTCGGAGGCGCGGATGATGTTGCCCTGGTCCACCTGGCGGACACCAATGCGCCCGTCGATGGGTGCCGTGATGCGCGTATAATCGAGCTGGGTCTTGGCGTTATCGACGGCGGCTTGGTCGCCCTGGACGGTGGCGACGAGTTGATCCACCGCGTACTTCTGGGTGTCGTAGGTTTGCTGGTCGAGGACCTTCTTGGTGAGCAGTTCGTCGTTGCGCTTGGCGACGGCGCGACCGTTGGCGAGCTGCGCCTCGTCCTGCGCCTTCTTGGCCGTGGCCTGATCGAGTTGCGCCTGGTAGGGCCGGGCGTCGATCTGTGCGAGGAGGTCGCCCGCCTTTACGTCCTGGCCTTCGGTGAAGGCCACCTTTTCGAGTTCGCCATCCACACGGGCGCGCACGGTCACGGTGTTGAACGCCTGCACGGTGCCGATCCCGTCGAGGAAGATCGACACATCGCGCTTCTCCACCGCACCGGCCACCACCGGCACGGGCGGTTCGGCTCCACCCGCGCCGCCGCCCCCGCGCCCGCCACGCCCGGCACCACCTGCCCCGTGTCCCGCCCCGCCCCGGCCCCCGCCGGGCAGCGCCGCGTTCGCGCTTTCCACGCGGTGCTCATGAATGGAGTACCCGCCGTAGCCGACGATGACGATGATGGTCAGTAAAATGAACCAGGCTTTTTTGCTCATGCGATGTGCCAAGGGGGAAACGGTAGGCGCCGGCGAGTCGCCCACCGGCGACCTAGAAGCTTAACCCCTCTTATAGCGAATGGAAACCGCCCGCCGGACGCGACTTGGAGGCTCGCTCCCGGCTTTTTAGGTTGGAGTGAGCGTAATATGGCACTTCATAACGAACCCGTGACCGGTATCCTGTGGGATTTTGACGCGGGCCAATGACAAAACCTGACACTCGCGTTCAGAGTTAGACCATTGTATCTAATACCCTCTATGGAGCGAATCCTCGCCGTCGACGACGACACCGCGCTGACCGATCTGCTGGCCGAATACCTCCGACCCGAGGGCTTTGCGCTGGAAGCGGTACACGACGGGGAGCAAGGCGTGGAACACATCCTATCCGGCGGGTATGCCATCGTCGTGCTCGACGTAATGCTGCCGGGCATCGGCGGGCTGGAAGTGTTGCGCCGGGTGCGCCGTCAGTCGCAGGTGCCCGTCATCATGCTCACCGCCCGGCAGGCGACCGCCGACCGTGTGCTGGGCTTGGAAGTCGGCGCGGACGATTACCTGGCCAAGCCGTTCGACCCACGGGAACTGGTTGCGCGCGTGCGGACGATCCTGCGCCGGGTGCGCCCGGGGGGCGCGGATGGCGCGAGCGAATTCATCGCAGTGGACGATCTGATCCTCGATTCGGGTCGCCGCGAGATCCGCCGGGAAGGTGAAGTAGTGGAACTGACTTCGGCGGAGTTCGACCTGTTGCGCGCGCTGCTGACCTCCGCCGGAAAGGTCGTTTCCCGCGACGAACTATTCCGCATGGTGCTGGAACGCGAATTTTCCATGCTGGACCGCGGCATCGACAACCTGATCAGCGCTGTGCGCCGCAAGCTCGGCCCGGCGCGGGACGGTGGCGACCGCATCAAGGCCATCCGCGGGATCGGTTATCACTACGCCCACAGCCGCGCCGGTCAACATGCCTGATCGCCTGTTCAAACCGGACCTCCCCCGGCCCCCTGCCCGGAAACCGCGGCGCGGGCCGATGCCGAGCCTCTTCTGGCGCATCTTCCTGTGGTTTTGGTTGGGGATGCTGCTGCTGGCGGTGGCCGTGACCGCCATCGTGTATTTCGCCGATCCCGACCAGTTTTTCCCGCCCTGGCGGTCCGTGCCGATCACGCAGATGGACCAACTGGCCAAGGAGAGCATCGCGGCCTACGAACAGGGTGGCGGCGACGCGCTACGGGTTTACCTGGCGCACCTGCCGCCCGTCATGCCCGGCGAAAAGGACGTGCCGGCTTCGTCCGTGGAGCAGGCGTTCCTCTACGACGCCGACAGCTACAAGGAACTCGGCGGCCAGAAATCGCCGAAGGATATTCAACACTTGGTGGCCCGCACGCGCGACAAGGGCGATGTGCAGTTGCAACGCCTTCTCACCCAACTGCTCTTCGCGCGGAGCTACACCGGCGCTTCCCAGGGCCACCGCTACGTGTTCATGGTGGCGATGCCGCGGCCTAACCTCCTGCTGCCGACGCGTTACCACGGGTGGGCGCCGGTGAGTGCGGCCCTGGCGACCTCGGCGTTGCTCTGTTACGGGTTGACGCGCTATCTGGTCAACCCGGTACGGCGGCTGCAAACGGCGGCGCGGCGGCTGGCGCAAGGCGACCTGAGCGTCCGGGTAGCCGACAAACCTTCGTTCGGCCATCGCCGGGACGAGTTTGGCGAACTGGCGGCGGATTTCGACGACATGGCAATGCGCATCCAGGACCTGTTGACGGCGCAAAGGCGGCTGATCGGGGACATTTCGCACGAGCTGGGTTCCCCGCTGACGCGCGTGAACGTGGCGCTGGGCTTGGCGTTCCGTAAGGCGGGCAAGGAGGCCTACCCCGAACTGGAACGCATCCAGCGCGAGGCGCAGCGGCTCAACGAGATGATCCGGCAACTGCTGATGATCTCGGAGCTGGAGAACGGCACGCCGTCCGAGCCGTCCGAGCCGGTGGACCTGCTCGCGGTGGTGCGCGACGTGGCGGCGGACGCCGAGTTCGAGGCTGGAAGCCGCCGGTGCCGCGTAACCGTCAAGGATGCCACGCCCCACCCTGACGGAGAACCGTACACCGTGCGCGGCGTCGAACACCTGTTACGCAGCGCGGTGGAAAACGTCGTGCGCAACGCCATCCGTTACACGGCGGAAGCTTCAGAAGTCCACATCGAGGTCAAGACCCGGCAGGGAGCCACGCCGGATGATACCCGCGCGCTCATCCAGGTGCGCGACCATGGGCCGGGCGTGCCGGATACGACGCTGCAGGATTTGTTTCTGCCGTTTTACCGCGTGTCCGAAGCGCGTGACCGCCAGACCGGGGGCACCGGGCTAGGTCTGGCGATCACCCGGCAGGCGGTGGATTTACACCGGGGCATGGTCAAGGCGACCAACCATCCCGACGGCGGCCTCCTCGTGGAAATCGAGCTGCGCCCCTGAACACCATCGCTGTCGGGCAAGTCCAGCGGTGGGGGAGAAAGCGATTTGAGTGCATGACCACTCGCCCCTCCCTCTTCGCACGCAGCGTGGCCCTCGTAGCCGCTGCGTCCGTAGCCACACTGGCGCACGCCGAGCCGACACCCCTGATGAAGGAAGTGCTCGATACGTACGCCGTGCTCAGCCCGATCCCTTTAGAAAAAGCGACACCCGCCGTCGCCAAGCTTGCCCCGACGATGACTGCCGCCGCGAAGGCGGTGATGGTCAAGGAAGGCAAAAAAGCGCCTGCCTTCACGGGTACGACGCAGGATTTCAAGATTCCAGTCGGCGGTGGTGAGGAAGTGGACGCCCGGGCGTACATCCCGGCAGGCAATGGCCCCTTCCCGACCGTGCTGTACATCCACGGCGGCGGGTGGGTGATCGCGGACATCGACGTGTACGATGCGGCCCCGCGCGCGTTGTGTGAAACCGACAAGGTCGTCGTCATTTCCACGGACTATCGCAAAGGCCCCAAGTACAAGTTCCCGACGGCGCACGACGACACCGTGCAAGCCTACAAATGGTTGTTGAACAACGCGGGCAAGTACCAGGGCGACCCGAAGAAGATTGCGGTGATGGGCGAAAGCGCCGGGGGCAACATGGCTGCCTCGATCTGTTTGGAGGCGAAGAAACAGCACATCCAAGCTCCGGTGTATCAAGTGCTCGTTTACCCGGTGGCGAATTACGATTTCACCACGCAGTCCTACCAGGAAAACGAAACTACCAAGCCGCTGAGCGCCGAGGGAATGAAATGGTTCTTCAAGTACTACCTCGACAAGCCCGAGGACGGCAGCAACCCGCGTCTTTCGATCCTGCAGGCGCCGGATCTGAAGGGTCTGCCGCCCGCGACTGTGATCGGCGCGGAAATTGATCCGTTGCGCACCGAAGGCAAAGCGTACGCCGATAAACTGGAGGCTGCGGGCGTCAAGGTGGATTACCAAATTTACAAGGGCGTGACGCACGAGTTCTACGGCATGGGCGCATTGCTGGACGAAGCGCAGCAGGCCGAGGCCGTGGTGGCGAATGATTTGAAGGCGGCTTTCGCCAAATAAGGTTCCGTCAGAGCGAACACCACACGCCGCCGGGTGCAACATGCGTCCGGCGGCGTTTTCGTTGTGCGGTTTGGCCAGTTGACCTGGCGGTCATTTCAAGGGTCGGGACGCCATTCCAGAACGGTCACGTCGCCAGCCGCCAGTACGCCGCCCCGGGCGTCGGTCACCGTGCCCTGAAAACGGATCATCCCGCCGGTCGGCGTGCCCTGCCCATTGTCATGCACCGTAACGCGTAGTGGCTCGCCCACCGGCAAGGCCCGGGTGTGCAACTGCAACCGCCGACTCCCCAACAACAGCCCCCGCGCCGCCGCGATGTGTCCGCCGGGAGTTGCCCTTTGCACGAGGCCGTGATGGACAGCGGCGGTTTGCGCGATGAGTTCAAGCGCGAACGCCGCCGAAACTTCGCCGCCGCTGAAGTCGGCGAACGCCGGGTCCAGCCAGCCTTCGCAAGTCGTCTCCTGCGGTTCGTGCGACAACACCGCGCGCAGCAACAGCATGGGCGACCGGTGCGGAATAAATTCCTCCGGCGGCGGGTAGTGACCGTCCATCAAAAATCCCGGTGGCGCGGCTCAATACTCGGCGTGATCCGCGCAAACGTTGCGCCACGGCCCCGTTCCGCGCGCATCATAATTTTAAACAGCGCCGAACCGCCGCCGCCAGTTCGCTGACGTGCTCCGTGATGCACGCCAAGTGATTGCCGACCAGCTCGATCACCTCGACCTTCGGCACCAGTCGACGCCACGCGGCGGTGGGATTGCCGCCCTCGTCGCCTTCGATCACGTCGGTGGACAACAGCAGAGCCAGTTCGCCCTGATAGGGCTTGGCCTGATACCTTCCCAACGCCCACAAGAACACCAGCGGCACGTCCAGACGCGCGTTGAACCAGCCGGTCGGAGATTCTTCCACCCTCTCATGGGTAGGCTCCGGAGGTAGCGCCGGGCCGCGCCGGAACAGGTTCCTCCAGCGCCGAGCCAGCGCCGAGCCACGCTCGCCACGCGACAACCCGCAAAAACGTTCCCAGCGGGCCAGCCAGTGGTGCCAGCGGCAAAACAGGTATAACTGCCGGTTCTTATCCAGACCCCGCAAACGCGCAAGAATTTCCACTCCCAACCGAATGAGCGCGTAACGGCGGTACACGGGTCCGGCGTCTATCACCAGGAGCTTTTCCACGGTTTCGCCCAGCCTTTGCAACTGGCAGGCGACCTCATAGGCGACCACTCCACCCACGCAAAAACCGCCGACGACGTAAGGTCCGTGTGGGCGCACTGAACGGATGGTCGCCACGTGAAACGCGGCCATTTCCTCAATGGTTGGCCGATCTACCAACGGCTGGTCTACCTCGTAGGGTGGCAAAGCGTAAAAAGGCTGATCAGCGCCAAGATCGCGCGCCAATTTGATGCAATAAAATCCGCCCCCGGAGATGTCGCCGTGCAGGTAAAAGATCGGCGTGCGGCTGCCCTGCTCCTGGATGCGGACGATCTCCCGCGAGCCGATCTCGCCGTCATTTTTCAGGATTTCGTCCGCCAGATGCTCTACGGTCGCGCACTGGAACAGCGTGGCGGGCAAGAGTGCCTTGCCGAACGCCTGCTCCAACCGGTAAAGCATCCGCATCGCGGAAAGGGAGTTTCCGCCCAACGCAAAAAAGTCGTCGCGGATGTTGACCGAACGGACGTTGAGCACCTCGCGCCAGATTTGGATGATCTCGTGGTGCAATGGCAGGTACGGCACATCGTGCCCGTCCGGCTTGACGAGTTGAGGGCGGGCCACGGGCAGCGGCAGCGCGTCGACGTTCAGCCGTCCATCCGGCGTCAACGCAAAGTCTTTGACCAGGATGCACGCCTCGGGAACCCAGTCGTCGGGCAAGTGATCCTGCAGAAATCCGCGAATCTCCGCCGCGCTTAGCAGCGCCGCCGGTGCCCCGTCGCCCGCGTAGTAGGTGGCCAGCAGGGGACGATCATTCTCGTCGTCGCGCCACAGGACAACCGCGCGCGTGACGTGCGGGTGGCTGAGCAAAGCCGTCTCGATCTGCCGCCGGTCCACGCGCAGCCCGTTGACCTTGCATTCGGTGCCCGAGGGGCCGATCCAGACCACGACGCCGTCCTCGCGGCGGACGGCAATATCGCCGGTTTTGACGATTTCATCGCCGTTGCTTCCGACCGCGATGCAAAGCTCGCCGGGCACGTTGACCGGCGCTGTCTCGTCGCCGCCGTCGAGCACGAGCAGGCGGCGACCGGGCAACGGGCGGCAAGGTCCGGTTGCCCAAGCCGACGATGCCGCAAAGTGCTCGCGCAGCCACGGCAGCGAGGTATCGGATAACCGCCACCAATCCACGAGCAGGCTGGTTTCTTCCGACGCCGTCCCGACAGACGACACCACGAGCGGCAGCCGCGCGACAGCTTTGTCCAGTCCCCCCGGCGCGGCCACGGCGGCCAGCAATGCCTCATAGTCCGCCAACACGCGGTCGATGCTCGCGGCGTCGAAAAGCTCGGTGTTGTATTCGCAGTGCAACCGCAGGCCCGCCGCGTCCTCCAGCACGATCACGTTCCATTCGTACACCGCGCCACCGCTGCCGGGTTCCTCGGCGGTCATTTCCAGGTCGCCCCAGCGTTCCGCCCGGACGAAGTCCTGCTGACAGAGAAAGTTGACTTGGAGGCGGCGCGGTTGCAGTTCTTCGAGCAGTTTCTCGAACGGTACGTCCGAGTTCTCGAACGCTTCCAGCACCACGCTGCGCACCCGGTCGAGCACCTCGCCGAACGTCGCCGCCCCTGCGAGATCCAACCGCAAAAGCAACGGATTGACGAACAAGCCGATGACGTTTTCCAATTCTTCGCGGGGCCGATTCGCGGTGCTCGTGGCGACGAGCAGGTCTTCTTGCCCACCGGTGTACCGGCCAAGCAATACACCGAAGGCCGCGAGCGTCAGCATGAACATGCTGCATCCCTGGCGCGCGGCCAGAGATTTGAGATCGCCGACCAGTACGGCGGAAAGCGGGCGCACCGCAATCTCCGCCTGCGCTGCCTGCCCGCGCCACGGCGTGCGCGGGTGGCTGGTCGGCAGGTCGAGCACGGGCAGGTCGCCGCTCAGCTTGGCGCGCCAATAGGCGAGTTGCGCGTCGAAACCGCCGGTGTCCAACAGACCAGTTTGCCACTGGGCAAAGTCGGCGAAGTGCATTGGCAATTCGCCGAGCGGCGCGCGTTTTCCCGCCACGCCAGCGGTGTATAACGCGCCGAGTTCCCGCACAAACACGCCGTTGCTCCAACCGTCGGCGACGATGTGATGCGTGGGACAAATGAACAAGTGATCGTGCGGAGCGAGTCGCACCAACCGCGCGCGCAGGAGCGGTCCTTTGGCCAGGTCAAACGGCTGGCGAGCCTCTTCCGCCAAGATGTGGGCGGGCACCTGGGCGCGCTGTTCCGGCGGAAAATCCGTCGCGTCCATCGTGGTGACTTTGATGGTGAGCGACGGTGAAATCATCTGCAGCAGCCGGCCTTTCTCGGAGTGAAAAGTCGTGCGCAAGGCCTCGTGACGCCGGATGATTTCGTTCACACTCCGCGCCAACACGTCGGGATCGAGCGTACCGCGCAACCGGATGGCCAGCGGCATGTTGAGCGCCGGGTTGCCGCCGGGCACAAGCTGGTCGAGCAGCCAGAACCGCCGCTGGGCCGGGGTGGCCTGGAACACCACCACTTCGTCGTCGGTTTCGTCGTCCGGGCGGCTCAGATCGTCCGGCAACACCATCGTCGCCAACGCTGGCGGGAGGAAGCCAGCCGACCCCGCCGCAGGCTTCGGGGTCAAAATTTCTGCGGGCGAGGGTGAGATCATATCCCGAGACAACTTCTTACACCTAACTTAGCAGGAGTCGGACCCAGCCGCGCCAATTTAACGTCTCCGATACACGTTGGCCAGAATATTATCCTGTGACTCCCGCGCCCTCCCCTCGGAATCAGCGCCCCCCGCCGAACGCGCGCCAAACGCCTCGGAGTTCGCAACTTCCGATGCATCCCCAACCATGAGCGACCGCCGCACCCGCCGCCCTGCCCGGGGCACGGCAACGATCCCCGGAAGCTGGCTGGACCCGGCGCCCGGCCCGGCCCCGCTTACCTCAGGCTGGTCTACCGCTTGTCCGGTCAGCTTCGCCACCCCGGCGGGATGGTTCGTTTCCAGGAAGCGAGCCAACGCCGCGACGGTCGGCGCTTCGAAAATTGCCACCAGCGAGATGTTCTCACCGCAGGCCTTGCGTAGTCGGTTGGCCATGCGCAGGCCGAGCAGCGAATCACCGCCGCACTCGAAAAAGTTGTCGTCTCTGCCGATGGCGGGCACGCCGAGAATTTCCGACCAAACTCCCGCCAGATATTTTTCGACCGCGTTCAAAGGTGCGGCGTGGTTTGCTTCCGTGACGGTGGCACGCGAAAAATTTGGTGCGGGCAACGCGCGCCGATCCAACTTTCCGTTCGGGGTCAGCGGGAAGGCATTTAGCATGACGAAAGCCGCCGGGACCATGTAATCCGGCAAACGTTCGTGGCAGTGCAGGCGGAGTGCGTGGACGATGCTCTGCTCGGCCTGCATTGGATCAGTCTCCGCCGAGACCAGGATTTCCCCGGCTTTGGGTACGAAGTAAGCAGCGAGTCGACGGTCGCCGGGCGCATCCTCTCGCGCGAGCACCACGCTGTCGCGCACTTGCGGGTGCGTGTTCAACACGGTTTCAATCTCGCCGAGTTCGATCCGGAAGCCGCGAATCTTCACCTGGTGGTCCAGGCGATGCAGGTACATGAGCACGCCGTCGGCGCGCCAGTAGGCGAGGTCACCCGTCTTGTAGAGCCGTGCGGACGGCTGATTGCTGAAAGGGTCGGGCACGAACCGCTCGGCGGTCAGCGCGGCGCGATTCAAATACCCGCGCGCTACGCCGACGCCGCCGATGTGCAATTCGCCCGGCACCCCGACCGGCACCGGCTGGCCGCGCGGATCGAGGATGTAGATTTGCGTGTTGGCGATGGGCCGCCCGATGGGCACGCTCGCCGCCGTGCCGCCGCGCACGCATTTCCAGGAAGTAACATCGACCGCTGCCTCCGTCGGCCCGTATAAGTTGTGAAGCTCGGGCGTTGGGCCCGGGAACACGTCGAAAAAGCGCGCTTGCAGTTCGGGCGATAAAGCTTCACCGCTGCAGATGACCCTTTTAAGGGTCGCGCAGCGGTCCGGCAGTTCCGGCTCCTCTAAGAAGGCACCAAGCATCGGCGGCACAAAATGGACCGTGCTGATCGAACGCCGCTGGATCAGGTCCGCGAGATAACGGCTATCACCATGTGCCCGGGGTCGTGCGAGGACCAGCGCAGCGCCGGTCAACAGTGGCCAGAAAAATTCCCACACCGACACGTCGAACGAAAACGGCGTTTTTTGCAACACGCGGTCTTCCGGGGTGAGCTGGTAGGTGTCCTGCATCCACCGCAGGCGATTGCAGATCCCCCAGTGCGTGTTCATCGCGCCCTTGGGCTGACCCGTGGACCCGCTGGTGTAGATGACGTAAGCCAGATCAGCAGGCCCGACCTCCACGCGCGACGGCTCCGCGCCCGCCTGATTAATGACGGCGCGGTCCGTGTCGAGGCAAACGGTTGGCGGCGCGCCAGAGGGCAGCTTCGGTTGCAGATGGCTTTGCGTCAGCAACACCGACACCTGCGCGTCTTCGAGCATGAATCGCACACGGTCCGCAGGGTAGTCGGGGTCGAGCGGGACATAAGCCGCTCCGGCCTTGAGGATGCCGAGCAACGCGGTTACCAGATGAGCCGAACGTTCCATGTACACGCCGACCAGGGCGCCAGGTTTGACTCCCAAACCACGCAGATGGTTTGCCAGCCTGTTCGCGCGTCGGTCCAGCCGTTGATAGCTGATGACTTCGTCCTCGAAAAGCACCGCCGGGGCATCCGGCGTGCGCGCAACTTGGGCCTCGATCAAACCGTGCAGGGTAGCTTGGCCTAATTGGTAGTCTATCGCGGTGTCGTTCCATGCGCGCAAAGCGGTTTCCTGTTCCGCTCCAGTGAGCAGCGGCAGGGTCCAAACATTCGCTTCGGGATTTGCGACGATTCCTTCCAGCAGCGTGCGGTAATGTCCGAGCCAGCGCGCGATGGTTTCACCCTCAAAGAGATCGGTGGAGTGGTCGATTTCGCATCGCAACGCCCCGTCTTTCTCCGCCACGTTGAGATAGACCTCGAACATGGCGGTGTCGCGCGGACTCCGGTACGGCACGCCATCGTCGGTGAGCAACTCAACGTCGATGCCGGGTGCGATCTCGCGCTGAAACTTGCCACTCTCGTAATTGAAAAACGCCGAGAAGATCGGCGGCCTGCTTAAATCGTGCGGCAGCCCGAGGAGACGACCGAGTTTTCCAAAAAACAGGTTCTGATGTTCGTGGGCCGCGAAGACGCGGTCTTTCGTGGCGGCGAGCAATTCGGAAAAACGCGTCGTCTCGTCGATCCGGCTGCGCAGTGGCAACACGTTGGTGGTGTTAGCGAACAACCTATCCCCGCCCGGCAGGCTGCGCGCCTCCCCCTCGAACGACGTACCTACCACCAAGTCTGCCTGACCACTCAGTCGATGCAATAAGGTATCAAACGCGGAAAGTAGCATCGCAAACAACGACGCCTTGCGTGCGGCGGCCGCTTTGCGCAGGGCAGTGGTCAACTCGCTCGAAATGACAAGGCTCTGCCGCGCGCCGCGGTGGGAGCGCCGACCGGGGCGCGGATGATCGGTGGGTAGTTCTAAAACGGGTACGCCGTCGGCAAACTCACTCCGCCAGAATTCTTCATCATTCGCGGCCTGCTCGGCGGCTTCGGTATTCCGCCAACTCAAAAATTCGGAAAGCTGCAACGCGGGGGCCGGATCATCTGCAACGCCTGCGCAAGCGGCCTTCAACAACTGCGTAAGGCTCTCCAGGAAGGCCCAGTAGGAGGGGCCGTTGCCGAGCAAGTGGTGGAAGGTCAAGACGAGCAAATGATGCTCGGCACCCAGCCGGATCAAGCTGGCACGAACCAAAGGCCCACGCTCAAAATCGAACGCCGCTTGTTCCAATTCCGTAAAATACGCTGCCAACCGCGATGATTGTGCATCCTCGCTATCATCCGACATATCGACCAGTAGCACTTCCACCTGCATCGCCGCGTGGATCGTCTGCGTTTCGCCGTCCGCAGCGATGGTTGCGCGCAAGGCCTCGTGACGGCTGACCATGGCATTCAGCGCATCCTTTACCGTTTCAACCTTGATTGGCCCGCGCAGCCGCAACGTGTTCGATTCGTTGTATGCCCGCAACGCCACCGGGTCGGTCTGCCCCAAGACCCATAGTCCCGCTTGCGATTCACTTAGTGGTATTTGAAAAACGGTCGGCGATGTCTCCGAGCTAACCAATGGACCATGGCCAGCCGTTGTGAACCGCTCGCGCAAAACGTTCAACTTGGGCAAGCTGGCCAGCACTTCGTCGGGGTTAACCCCGAAGTCGATGAAACATCCGATCTCGTCTACTCCGATCTCGCGCAGCTTCTCCACCACGCCAGCGCACGAGTCCGGCGTGCCGATCAAAGTTTTTCCGTTGAGATAATCTGCGAATGACCGGTCCAGAAGATACTCAATGTCGTCCTGCTCGACGGCTACGCCCGCCGACTGACTTTCCAGCCGCTTCTGGCTGTTATCGAGGTATGACCGCAAGTACTCGCGCAACGGCGTCCGGGCCTGGGCTTGGGTGGCCTCTAAACTATCACCCAACAACGTGTGGACCAGGATGGTCACCTGCGCCCGTTGCGGATCATGGCCTGCCCGTGCGTAGGCCGACCGATAGACCGCAATCTTCGCGGCTAATTCGTCCACGCTCTGGTTCATCAAGTAACCCAGCACGCCCGTGCCCAGCTCCCCTGCCCGCACGTACGATTCTTCGTGGATGCACGTCAGCCACACCGGTAGCACTTTCTGTCGCGGCAGCGGGAAAAGCCTCACGTCAAAATCACTGCCTGCCCCAGCGCGCATCGACAGGCTCTCTCCCCGCCACAACCGCTGGATGGTTTCGATGTCCTCGAGCACAATCTCCCGGCGACGCTCGAACCGTTCAGGCGCGAAAATGAAATCGTTGGGATGCCATCCGGACGCGATGGAAATCCCGACCCTGCCGTGTGAAAGGTTGTCCACGACCGACCACTCTTCCGCCACGCGCACCGGATGGTGCAAAGGTAAAACCACGCTCCCCCCTCGCAGCGCAATTTGCTTCGTTTCCCGCGCCAAGGCCGCAGCGATTAGCGAAGGATTGGGCGAAAACCCGCCCACGGAATGAAAGTGCCGCTCCGGCAGCCAGACCGCCGCGAATTCATGCTCATCCGCGTACTTGGCGCTTTCCAAAATTAACTGATACTTATCTTCAGAATACTCCGCCGGATAGCTTCCGAAAAAGTACAGCGAAAATTGGACGCCTTTTTTATTGGCTGGTCTAGCTTGACCCGGCGCGATGGCCGCCCCGTCTTCCGCAACACTGGCGGCCCGTACGTCCCTCTCGGGCACGGCAGGCCCGCAGGTCTCGTCGGTACGAGATGACAACGCAACGTGTTTTTCTTCATCCGGCAACGGGTCACCCGGAAAAAACCCACCCGCCTGCATCTCGCGCACACTCTTCTTGAACGCCTCCACGATGCAGCGCACATCCTCGTCGCTATGCGCCGTGGACAGAAAACACGGACGCCCTTCCCAGGCGTGCACACCCTTCTCGCGCAGGTGAAAATACAGCAGTCCGCCGTACTTGATCTCGTCGTCGAAATGCGGGTAAAACCACGACGAAAACACGTCCAACCGCATCGGTACTCCGCTCGCGTCGAAGAACGCGTTTATCTCGCCCACCATGCTCCGCGTACGCTCGTTAAGTTGCTCCTGCAACCCGCCGCCCTCGCGGCGCAAGTGGTTGAGCATGGCCCAGGAAGCCGCCATCGTGAGCGGGTGCCGGATGTACGTGCCCGCGAAGAACGTCACGCCAACCTCCGGGAAAGAACTGTCGCCGTACTGCCACGCGCCGCCGTCCAGCGCGTCCATGTACTCGGCCTTGCCGCACACCGCGCCGATGGGCATCCCGCCGCCGATCACCTTGCCGTAAGTCATCAGATCAGCGCGCACCCCGAAGTACGCCTGCGCCCCGCCGACGTGGCAGCGGAACCCGGTGATGATCTCATCGAACACCAGCGCGCAACCCGCCTGGGCGGTAATCTCTCGCGCTGCCTGCAAAAACTCGCGTGGTTGCAGGCCCGGCTTGCGGCTCTGGACAGGTTCGATCAGCAGGCACGCGAGTTCGTGCGCGTGGGCGCGCAACGTTTCGAGCCCCTGCTCGGTGCCGTACTCGATCACCACCACGTCGCGCACGGCATGGTCAGGAATCCCCGGCGCAATCGGTACGCCGCGCAAAACGCCGTCGGCGGTCACCCCGCGCACGAGCACCTCGTCGTTGATCCCGTGGAACCCGCCGGTGGTAGCGATCCGCGTCCGACCCGACACCGTACGCGCCACGCGCACCGCCGCCAGCACAGCCTCCGAGCCGGTGTTGGTAAACGCCGCGCGTTCGGCCCCCGTCATCTCGCATAGGAGCGCGGCCACCTTTCCGGCGATAGGCGACGACGGACCCACTTCGATCCCGGCGCGCAACTGTTTTTCCAACGCAGCCGTGATGAACGCCGGAGAATGTCCCAACAGGTTCGTGCCGAAACCCATCGTCAAATCGACGTATTCGTTGCCGTCCACATCCCACAACCGACTGCCCGCGCTACGCTCAACGACGATGGGGTAGACGGCCTCTTTCCAGTAAGGCCGAAAGCTTGAAACCGTGCGTGGATCGGAAAACCGCGCCCGGTCCGTCTGCGTTTGTTGTTTGGAACGCGCCGTCCGTCGATTGTATCGGCGGATAAAATTGTCGAGGTGACGCTGTTGACGATCTGTGAACCCGCCACCTGCCCCTTTCTCGATGGGCCGGTACGGTCCAAAGGCCTTCGGAGCCACCGGCGGCAGGGTCGGCCCCGATGCGACCGTGGGCACAGACGAAGTGGCGTTCGTCGGCCGATGACTCGCTGCTGTCGATGCCCCTGAACGCGCATCTCCCCGCAGCATCTCCAACTGCTGCACCATCAACCGCAACTGATCCTGGATCACGCGTTCCAACAGCGTGTTACCCTCCGAGGTATTAGCGACGTTTGGTGTTCCAGGTGTTAGAGTTGGTTCGTCAACCTTCGGCGTTGTGGAGACCCGCTGCGCAGACGGGACAGGTTTCGACTCTTTCGGCAATTGCACGTCCAGAAACACCGCCAGCGTTTCCATCGTGGCGTAGTCTTCCAACAACTGCCGGAACGTGATTTTGATGCCAAACTCTTTGCGAAAAGCCTGCGCGACCTGGGTCAGCAACAGGGAATCAAAACCCAGTTCGAGGAAGGTAACCTGCGGGTCGGCTGCCGACTGATCCTGACCTGAAAGTCCTTTTAAGATCTCCCGGATTTTGCCGACGATCATTGGGATGCGCGCCGCTTCGGCGGCTGTCGACTGCGGCAGGGTGTTTTCAGCCGGGGTAAGCATGGGTGTAGGTTGGGTGCTGACCGACGTTGCGCTCGCCGCCTCCGTGCCGGGCTCGATCCAATATTTCTGCCTCTCGAAAGGATAGGTTGGCAGCGATACCTTCCGGTACGGTCTGCCACCGTGGAAGCCCGCCCAATCGACGGGCACGCCTTCGAGCCAGAACCGACCCAAGGTCGTCAAAGAGGTCGCCACGTCGTCGCGCTTTTCCTGCAGGCTGCACAAGACCACGTTCTTCCCGCTCGCGGCGGCATGCTGTCGCGCCAACGGGCCAAGCAACGGCGTCGGTCCGAGTTCTAACAACACACACTCCGGTTCCGCGCGGAGCAACGTCCCTACGCCGTCCGCAAATCGCACCGTTTCCCGCAGGTGCCGCGCCCAGTAGTGTGGGTCAATCGCAGCCACCTCGGTGATCCATTCTCCGGTGAGATTGGAAACAAACGGCTGCGTCGGCGGTTGGATCGAAAGGGCTTGCAGCTTCTGCTCGAACGGTTCAATGACGTCGTCAAGCATCGCCGAGTGAAACGCGTGTGAGGTGCTCAGGCGGCGGCACCCCGTCCGGCGAGATTCCAACAAAGCTTCCAGCGTACGCACCGCGTCCTCGTTACCTGCTACGACGCACAAGTTTGGTGCGTTCACCGCCGCCACCGATAACTGCACGCCTGCCTCGTTCACCAGCGAAACCAACTCGTTTTCGGGCAGCCTCACGGCTAACATCGCGCCCGGCGGCTGTGCTTGCACGAGCTGCGCGCGGTAGGCAATTAGCATCAACGCATCTTCGAGGCCGAAAACCCCCGCCAGCGTGGCCGCGACATACTCTCCGACGCTGTGCCCGAGCATCGCCCAAGGTTTGATGCCCCAAGAGATCCAGAGTTGTGCCAAGGCGTATCCGAACACGAACAGCGCGGGCTGCGCCACCCGCGTCTGGTTGATGGCCCGAGTGGCCGACTCTTCCTGCCCCACTTCAGGATAAAGAACTCGGCGGAGATCCTCGCCGCCCATCCACGCCTTCAGTGCGACAGCACACCGGTCAACCGCGTCTCGGAAGACAGCCTCGCTGTGGTACAAGCCCCGGCCCATGTTGATTTTTTGCGCCCCTTGGCCCGGGAAAAGAAAAGCCACGGGCGGTTCCGCACGCGAATGAAGCTGCCGAAAACTCTTTTCCGCGTCTCGCGTCCGCAACGTTTCTGCAGCTTCGGCAATGCTCGCTGCCACCACGATTCGGCGGCAACCAAAGGCCCGCCTCCCGGTCTGCAACGTGGCAGCCGCCTCGCCTGGATCGAGCGCGGGGCTAGCCCTGAGATGGGTCGCCAGATTATCCGTTGCCGCCTCGAGTGCTTTTTCCGAGCGGGCTGACAACACGAAAAGATGCGCCCCACGCCCTCCCCCTCCGCTCGCAACCTCGTCCTTCGCTTCCTCTTCGAGCACGACGTGGGCGTTGGTCCCGCCGACTCCGAATGAACTCACCCCCGCCCTGCGCGGCACGCCATCCGCTGGGTTCCAGGCGAGCAGCCCGGTGTTCACGAAAAACGGACTCTCGCCCAGGTTCAAGTGTGGGTTGGGCTGTCGGCAGTGCAGGCTTGCCGGGATGCAGCGGTGCCGCACTGCCAACGCGGCTTTGATCAACCCAGCCACGCCGGAGGCAATGTCCATGTGACCCACGTTGGACTTCAAAGATGCCAGCGCGCAGTATCCCCTTCCTTCCGCCCCACCCGCCCGAAACGCTTGCGTCAATCCAGCCACCTCGATGGGATCGCCCAACGGTGTCGCGGTGCCGTGTGCTTCAACGTAAGTGACCGTCTCCGGATGAATTTCCGCGAGCGCCTGCGCCGTTTGAATGACCTCGGCTTGCCCGTCCACGCTCGGCGCGGTGAAACTCACCTTGTTCCCGCCGTCGTTGTTGATGGCCGCGCCCCGGATCACGGCCACGACGTTGTCGCCATCGGCGCGTGCTTCGTCCAACCGCTTGAGTAATACCACGCCCGCGCCGCTGCTGAAAACCGTCCCATGGGCGTTCGCGTCGAAGGTCCGCGTGTGGCCGTCCGCGCTGGCGATGGCCCCTTCTTGGTACAGGTACCCGCGCTGCTGGGGGAACGTGATCGAAACACCGCCCGCCAATGCCATGTCGGTCTGGTAGCTCCACAAAGCTTGGCACGCCTGCACAATCGCTACCAGCGAAGTGGAGCACGCGGTTTGCACGGTCAGACTTGGGCCGCGCAGGTTCAGCTTGTACGAAACCCGCGTGGCCAGGAAATCGCGGTCGTTGCTGAACTGCGCCGCCGATTCACCCTGTTGATAACCACCGACCAATTGGGCTAGGTAATCGCGCCCAGTGGCAAGATTGTACAATAAGTAGGAGTTGATCCCGCTGCCCGCCCAGACCCCGATGGAACCGGCGTAGCGCTCCAGATCGTAGCCCGCACTCTCCACGGTTTCCCATGCACATTCGAGAAAAATCCGGTGCTGCGGGTCCAGCAGCGCCGCCTCTCGCGCGTTGTAACCGAAGAACGCCGCGTCGAACATCTCAGGATTCTCGACGATGCCCCGCGCGTTGACGAACGCTGCCCCGGCGTCGGGCGCTGGACGCATTTCCAAGTCGCCTTCGCTGAACCGCGCAATGGATTCGACCCCATTGACGAGGTTCTGCCAAAACGCCCCGATGCTGCTGGCGCCCGGGAACCGGCCCGACATGCCGATGATCGCGATGCCTTCCATATGGGCGTCTGCCTATTTGCTTACGAGCCGCCGGGCAAACGCGGCCTGCTGCCGACGGGCGCGGTCCTGGGCGTCGTTGCTTGCGGGTGCATTCGCGCGGGAGGTGTTCCGGTCGTTCAAGAACGCGGCCAGCGTTCGGATCGTCGGACGCTGAAAAAGGGTGGTAATGGGAAACTCCGTCGCCAGCGCCTCGCAGATCAGCCGATGCACGCGCACCGCACTGATCGAATTTCCGCCCGCGTCGAAAAAATTGTCCTCCGCGCTGATGCCGCCGCGCCCGAGCACCTGCTTCCAGGCTTGCGCGACGGTTGTTTCCAGCCCGGGCCTAGGACGCTTCGCCGCCGGAACCTCAACCTCGCGCCGCGAGGCCTCCGCGACCTCGGCGACCAATTTGCGGCGGTCGAGTTTACCGCTGGGCGTGGTCGGCAGTTTGTCCAGCGCTGCCACTCGCGCGGGCACAAAATAGTCTGGCAACTGCGACCGCAACCAGCCTCGGACTTCCGTCGCGGTGGAAGGGTTGGCCGAGGCGCGTAGCAGGTATCCGGCGATCAGCTCGCGGTCGCCCGCCGCCGTCGGTTCGGTGGCGGCCACGGCGGCCTGTTCCACGGCGGGGTGTCGGGCCAGCACTGCCTCGATTTCGCCGAGTTCGATGCGGAAACCGCGCACCTTCACCTGGTCGTCCGCTCGCCCGAGGAATTGCCAGGTCCCGTCGGGATTTTGCTGCGCCAAGTCGCCACTGCGGTACATCCGTGCGCCAGGCACCGCCGGGTCGGGTAAAAACACCGCTTCCGTGCGGACCGCATCGTGCAGGTAACCCCGGGCGACCGACCTGCCGCCGAAATAAAGCTCGCCCGGTTGGCCCACCACCACGGGCTGACGTTCGGTGTCGAGCAGGTACGGAATCACCCCCTCGATGCAATGCCCCAGCGGCGGCAGCAGCGGCCACCCTTGCGGGGGACCCGTCAAAGTGTGGGAATGCGTGATGACGGTCGTTTCCGTTGGTCCATACTGGTTGCGTAACGTGACTTCCGGGTGTTCTTCAAAAAATCTGAGCACGGCGGGCGTGATGCGCAATTGTTCACCCGCCGCCGTCACGTCTCTCAAATCGGGCAACAGCGGCCCCGCCAGTTCCGCCAACCGGTAGAGGAGCACCGGCGTCAGGAACAAGCGGTTGATCCGCTGCTCGGCCAGGAAACGCCGCAGCCCTTGGGGATCACGCCGCAACGTTTCGTCGATCAGGACAAGCGTGCCGCCGTCGGCGAGCGTGGCGAAAATCTCCTGGACCGAAACGTCGAAACTCAACGGCGCGAGTTGTATCACCCGCGCGCCGTGCGCGACGGGCATGTTCCCGGCGTGCCAGCGGACCAAATGGCAGGCCGGAACGTGCGGCACAGCGACCCCCTTGGGGTTGCCCGTCGAGCCGCTGGTGTAAATCACGTAGGCCAGCGGATTTTCAGCGGGCGGTATCTCAGACTTGGGCGCGGTGTAGGACGATGCCGTGACCCGTGCCGCGAAATCGCGGAAATGGAGGGTTTTCCCGCTGAAAACACGGTCCTGCCAGACCTCCGGTTCGGTGATGGCCAGAGCCGCCCGGGAGTTTTCCAACATGTACGCCAAGCGGTCCGCCGGGTACGACGGGTCAAGTGGTAGATATGCGCCTCCTGCCTTCAACACGGCAAGTACGCTCAGAACTGTGGCTACCGAACGCTCCAGACAAATGCCAACGATCACCTCTGGCCCGACGCCGAGCGCTTGCAACTCACTCGCCAGCCGGGCGGCCTGCTCGTCCATCTCCCGGTACGTGACACGGGCGTCGCCGTGGATCAGTGCGCATGCCTCTGGGTGGCGGCGCGCCTGCGCTTCCACGAAGTGATGTAGGCGGTTGAACGGTAATTCCGCGACGGTGGAAGGCATGGCCAAGACCCTTGTTTACTCTGTTAGCACGTCGCTAGAAAGCTATTTCCGTGCCGACAGTTCAAGGGCCAATCACTTCGTCACGCTGGCGATGGCCGCTTCGTAAATTTGCCGCAAAGGTAGACCGGTGCGCTCGGCGGCGGCCCGGCAGGATTCAAATTCTGGCGAGGCCTGCAATCGGTTGCCCGCCGCGTCGAATCCGAGCTTGACCTGGATCTCGCCGTGCAGCGTTTGCACGGGTTCCATCCGCCTTTCCAATTTCAACCGATGCTTCTCGCTCAACCGCAGTCCGAATGAACTCGTCTCCTTGAAAATCAGACCGGCTACGGTGTCCACCGCCGCCGTTTCGCACAACACGGTCAGGAGCACGCCGGGCCGGTTTTTCTTCATTTGCGCGGGCGTGAAGAACACATCCAATGCTCCCGCCACCAGCAACCGGTCCAGCAGCGCGCCGGAGATTTCCGGCGAGAGATCGTCCAGGTTCGTCTCGATCTGCGTGACAGTGTCCTTGGCGTAGGAGCCTGCCGTTTGCGCTTCGCCATCATTGACGAGTTCGCCGAGGACCGCTCGCAAGACGTTTGGACGGCTCGCCAACTTCCGGCTGCCGAGTCCGTAGCCAACTTTCTCCACTTTCATCGTGGGCATCGGACCGAACCCCGCGCCGAACTCCGCCGCGATGGCCGCGCCGGTCGGCGTGATGAACTCGTAAGGCTCGTCGATCTGGCCCAGCGGGATACCGCGCAGAATTTCCAGCGTCGCCATCGCTGGAATCGGAAATTTGCCATGCGCGCACTCCACCCAGCCGTGGCCGTCGGCGAGGCGGCTCACGTAGACTTTTTCCACGCCGAGTTCCTCGATGCCCACGCACGCGCAGACGATGTCCGCGATGGAATCCAGCGCACCGACCTCGTGGAAACCGATGTCGTCCACGCTGCCGCCGTGGATCTTGGCCTCGGCCACCGCAACGCGGTGAAAGATGCTCAGTGCGTGCTTCTTGACGAAATCCGACAGGTCGCTTTTTTCGAGCAGCGCGCGAATTTCGGCGTAAGTCCTGCCGTGGACATGCTCGTGCTCATGTGAATGTCCATGGCCGTGGTCATGCTCGTCGTGCGAGTGATCGTGATCCTCGTGGTCATGGTCATGATGCACATGGTCGTGCTCGTCATGATCGTGAGTGTGGACCGCACCTTCGTGGATGCCGAACTTCACGCCCTCGACGTGCTGGCGATGGTCGCGCTCGAAGTGCATGTGAAAATCGCCGAGGTCCACCTTGGCCAACTCCCACTCGAAAGCCGAAGGCTTGACTCCCAAGTCGCACAGGGCACCTACGGTCATGTCACCGCTGATGCCGGAAAAACAATCGAGAAAGAGGACGCGCATCGCTTAACAAAAACCAACTCTCCGGCGGCATCCACCAGAGAGTTGATAAAAACCGCTTGGGGGAAAACCGCGCTTACTTCGCGGGCATCACCACTTTAATCGACGGGTCGTAGTCAAAGGTCGAGGTCACTTTCATGTTGATGTCGGTGCCACCCTCGGCGCCAGTAGCCACGTTCCCCTTGACTTCGCTTTCGCTTTTGATGGGGCGCTTATCCTTGTCGGAAACCCACAGCTTGTTGGCGGAGTGCATGCTCTGCACGTCGGCGTCGTAGGAATAGATGGTCGCGGCCACGCCACCGACATTGTCCTTCCCGGACACCTTGACGTTCTTGGCGGACTGGATCGCCTGCTGCATCATCACTTCCTGGCTGTTCTGGGTGAGCATCGCGGCCATCTGGGCAGGCGCTTCTTGGAAAGCTCCTTCTCCCTGGCGTAGCAGAGTCTTTTGGCCGTCACTGTAAATTTCGATGTTAGCAGGGCCGCCCTCGGTTTTGACGTGCATCTGGTTGGGCTTCACCTTTTCCATGGTGATGGTCATGTTTGCCCCGGCGGGGCCACCACTCGTAATGACCTTGGCGCGATAGGCCGGGGCATCGCCTTGCGCCTTGATCACGGCGGCGAGGTCGTCTTTGAGATCGGCGAAGGCGGTGGTGGAGAATAGACAAGCCGAGGTTGCGGCCAAGAAGAGACTGGGGACGAGTTTCATAGGACGAGGGTGATACTAAACAGTTGCTATAAACAGTGCCGGGTCAACCCGGCATGAGGATTCGCGTTGTTTCGTGTCGCACCCCGAAAACCCGCTTATCTTTCCTGCATTTAATTGAAAAGCGGTCCTATCGGTGTACTCCCAGTTTCGTTCCAGCCGCGTGGGCGCGTGGTTTTGAGCCAATCGACCGCCTTGTGACTGAGCAGCGTGCCGAGCGTCTTGGGCGTTTGCACCGGGACCTCCGCCAACTCGACGATCTGTTCGTCGGGCTGGTGACCATCCTTGCCCAACCCGCCACGCTTACCTGGCTTGAGCGGCTTGTATTTGATGTAAACCCGCTCCAGCGCCTCGTCAGTGAGCAGCAGGAGTTTCGCCTTGGGCGGGATGCAGCGGTATTCCTTGTTGAGAATCGTGCCGCCGAAGGTGAACCGTTTCAAGTAAGTGGCGGCGTTGGTCTGGTAGACCAAGCTGTAGAGTTTGTCGCGGTCGAAAGGGCAGTGGTGGTACAGATTGCGGTCCACGAACAGTTTTTCGGGCGGCGGGACCACCTTGTAGGAGCCATCGGCGGCGACGGTAAGAATGCGGTCCAGTTCGGAGACGCGGTAGGCAGCTTCGAGGCCGTCACCCTTGACGCCGTAGCCAAGGTAGCCCTTCACCGGATCATACGCGATGGCGAGGTTTTTGGCGACGACCTGACGGGCGTCGGTGTCCTCGAACTGAGCGGTTTTGGTCAGTCGGGGGTACTGCTTACCGTAGGTCTTGAGCAGATCCTTGAGGTAGCCGATGGCGTGGCGGGTGAGGCCCTTGAGGTTCTTTTCCGTCTCATCAAGCGCCACAACCAGATCGCCGATCTCGCGGCGGTTTTGTTCGATGTCGAACAGGGAGATACGCTTGATGCGCAAGCCGAGCAGGCTCTCCACGTCCTCCGCAGTCACGTCGCGCCGAAGTTGGTCGCGGAACCGGTTGACGCCGTTGAGCACCGCTTTCTGGACAGCCTCGTAGGTTTCGCACTTCTCAATACTCTTGTAGATGCGGTTTTCGATGAAGATCTGTGCCAGGGTGCGCGCGTGGATCTGGTCGAGCAACTCGCCACGGCGGAGTTCGAGTTCCGCCTTGAGCAGGGCGAGGAGTTGGACGGTGTTAGCGCGCAGGATTTCCTCCACGTCCATCTCCACCGGACGGTCGCCCCGGATAATGACCGGGCGCGCGGAAACCGACTGTTCGCAATCCGTGAAATGGTAGAGCGCGGCGATGGTCTTGTTGGGGTCCTCGCCGGGCGCGAGCTTGATTTCGATCTCAACGTTTTCGGCGGTGAAATCGTCGATGCTCTTGATCTTGATCTTCTTTTTGCGGGCCGCGTCCTCGACCGAGGCGATGAGCGAGTCCGTGGTGGTCCCGGCGGGGAGTTCGCGGATGACGAGCGTGCCCGCGAGGTGGGGCTTCGGCTCGATGACGGCGCGCAGCTTGATCTTGCCGTAGCCCTTGGCGTAACCGCCAGCGTCCATGAGGCCGCCCTGCGGAAAGTCGGGAAGCAGTACGAAGGGCTTGCCCTGCAAGATGGAGATTTGGGCTTCGACCAGTTCGCAGAAGTTGTGCGGCAGGACACGCGTGCTCAGGCCAACGGCGATGCCGTCCGCGCCGAGCATCAGGAGCAGCGGCAGCTTCGCCGGAAGGGTGACGGGTTCCTGGTTGCGACCGTCGTAAGACGGGATCGTGGCGGTGAGCTTGTCGTTAAAAATCTCGTTACGCGCGAGATCGGTCAGACGGCATTCGATGTAGCGCGAGGCCGCTGCGGGGTCACCGGTGTAGATGTTGCCGAAGTTTCCCTGTCCCTCGATCAGGTAACGCTTTTGCTGGAGGACGACGAGTGCGTCGGCAATGGAGGCATCACCGTGCGGGTGGAACTGCATCGTGTAGCCAACGATGTTGGCCACTTTAATCAACTTGCCGTCGTCGTTGCGGTGGAGCGAATGGAGGATGCGCCGCTGGACGGGTTTGAGGCCGTCTTCGAGCGCGGGAATGGCGCGGTCGCGGATGACGTAGCTCGCGTAGGACAGGAAATTGCGGTCCATCAACGCCTTGAAGCGCGGGTCCTCGGGCGGATGGGCATGGTGGCTATCGACCGGGGCGTCGGGCGGGGGTGGGCCGTCGTTGCTCGCGGCTGATTCGGCGGCATCTATGGCCAGCACCATGTCCGCAGGCACGAGGCCATCCGCTGGGAGCGGATGACGGGCGGGTTGGCCGCCGCCGTTCATCGAAGCGTCCAGAGGGAGATCGGGATGGTGACCGTTGGAGTTCATGCGAGCCGAGAGAAGAAAGCGGGGGGCTGATGAAGGATGCGATTGGGAGAGCGGCAAGTCAAACGCCCGCAAATGGTAGAACTGTTATTGGTATATGATGCCACGGGTAGATGTTTCACGCAAGGATAAATTTTTCATTTTTGTGAATGTGTGACGGTTGAGGTCTTTGTGCTGAACGTGTTCGGTGAACTGGTCCGAGGAGATTTTACGGACGGCTTTCGAATTGTAGCCAATATTGAGCGGAGCCAGCGATCAGAGTAAGGACTCACGAGCCTCCCACACAGTTGTATTTCCGAGCCGGGGATAGAGAGCGGTAAGAACTGGGCAGCGTACCCACGGCGAAGCGCAATGTCGCAGGTAAGGGCTTTCCCAAGTATAATACCACTTCTGCCGTGAGGGCGTTGTATGAACCTCCGAGTTGGCAGATCCTTCGGCTCGCAAGACTCGCTCAGGATGACAGACCCTTCTGAGGATGCAACGCTATCATTGCGTAGGCGGTATAACCTGGTAACGAGGGCGTGGGGGGCATCGGAAGATCAGGGACACGTGAGGGAGGCAGAAGCGACTGCGGCGCGAGTCAGGGAAGGCCTCTGAGAGGCCTCCCTACCTTGATCACGGACGGCGAGGGACCGCCATCCCTACTTGTGCCCGCTAGGGATCAGGGAAGGCGGTCGGGCCGGGAGGCTCCGGGGTAGCCGCTGTCGCCGGGGCGGCGGTTGGCGCTGGTGCCGGGGCGGCGTCCAGCGGGACCTCGGGAATGAGTCGCTTGAGCACCTCGACCAAACGGTAGGCCGCCAGTGCCAAGCGCCGGTCGGCGATTTCCTTGCTCTCCTTCAGATAATCGAGCGGCAACGGGGGGGGCAGCACTTTCGGGTCAGCGCTGCCGATGAGTTTTCCACGGAGATACACTTTTTCGACCGCTAGCGTGCGGCCCTCCAAGCTCCAGGCGACGGGATCGACCGGCTTCGAGAGTTCGGGAAATTGACTAGCGGGAAACTCCCGTTCCAAGCGCGTGGCGATATTCGCGGCGTACGGCGGACTGAAGGCTTGGCCGGGAAGGCGGTCCCAGAAGGCGTGGAGGTTGATGGCGTTGCCACCCACCGACACAAAGAATTTGTTGCCGCCCCGGTCACCCTCGGGAAGCGGGTACTCCGGCGTGACCAGTTCGGCGTTATGCAACGGCTGGTGAAGGTCGCCCACTAGGTGAATGATCCAACTCAGCGCAGCAGCGCGCTGTTCCGCCGTCGAGCCGTGGTCACGCAACGTTTTCTCGCTTTCGCTGAGGCCAAAGAGAATGTTGTTGTCGGGGTACAGACCCGCGACGAACGGATAATCCGGCGGTTGGAGCGGGTAGTCGATGTAATGCCAGGCGTCGTGCTGGTAGGGACTGCCGCTCTTACGGAGTTCGTCGGGCCAAGTGGAAGCCTTGGCAAAGGTGTACATGGCGGCATCCGCCGGGGAATCGTTGGTGGATTTTTCCTGCCACTTGTCGATCTTCGGGTGAGCCAGCAGGATGGCGGTGCAACGCTCTTGCACCGGCGGCGGCAACTGACGGTAAGCCATGATGGCGATAGCCATATGGCCCGCCGGTCCCCAGGCCAAGGCGCGGTTCGCCGAGAGTGCCAACACTGCCGCCGCGACCCACGTCACGGTTTGCCACCATCTGGAACGAGAAAACATCACGCGCCCAGCGTCGCCTGCCTAGCGCTCGCTGTAAATGTCGATGATTTTGCCGAGGATCGCCAAGGCGTCCTCGCGTTTGCGCGTGAAACTGTTGCGGCCAATGATGGACCCGAATCCCCCACCCGCCTGCACGCCGCGCACTTGTTCCAAGAGCGTATCGTCGGTTTCGGCGGCACCGCCGGAGAAGATCACGATGCGGCGGCCGTCGAAGGCGCACTGGACGACGTGCCGGATGCGGTCGGCAATCGTTCCGATGGGAATGCCCTCCTTTTCGTACGCTTTTTTCGCCGCTTCCTGTTCCAGGTGCGCAGTCGGGATTTTTACCTTGATGATATTGGCCCCGAGTTGCGCCGCGATCTGCGCCGCGTAGCAACACACGTCGATGGCTGTCTCACCGTCCTTGGTCAGGGCGCTGCCGCGCGGGTAGCTCCAGATGACGACCGCGAGGCCATGGCGCTTGGCGTGTTCCGCGATGGCGCGGATCTGGCCGTACATCTTTTGCGAGTGCTCGCTGCCCGGGTAGATCGTGAAGCCGACCGCTGCCGCGCCGAGGCGGAGGGCGTCGTGAACGCTGCCGGTAATGGCCTGGTCAGGATCTTTGTCGTCGCCGTGCAGGAGGTCGTGGTCGTTGACCTTGAGGATCAGCGGGATGGCACCCGCGAATTCGCGCGCGCCTGCTTCCAGAAAACCGAGCGGCGCGGCGTAGGCGTTCAGCCCGGCGTCAATAGCGAACTGGAAATGGTAATGCGGGTTATACGCCGGAGGGTTAGACGCAAAGGAGCGGTCGGGACCATGCTCGAAGCCCTGGTCCACCGGGAGGATCACGAACTTCCCGGTACCTGCGAGGCGACCGGTGTTCATGATGCGGGCAAGGTTGGCCAAGGTGCCGGGATTATCGCTGCCATACCAGGAGAGGATCTCTTTGACGCGCGGAGTGTTGTCCATGTTGGGTGTGGTTAAGGCTGGGCAGACGGCAGGATAAATTTCTCGATGGCGTTGGCGAAACCCTCGTCCTCGCTGGACGTGGTGGTTTCGGACGCGGATTTTTTGACCTCGTCGCTGGCTTGGCCCATGGCAATGGCGAGGCCACCTTTCTCGAACATCGAAACGTCGTTGGGCATGTCGCCGATGGTGGCGATCTCGGACGGTTGCAGGTTGAGCATCTTGGCCAGCGTCAGCACCACGCCGCCCTTGTTGGCCTCGGGATGGGTCACGTCGAGGTAGTAGGGTTGGGAACGGGCGGCGGTCACCGTGGGGTGGTCGTCGCCGGAACGTTGCGGCGTGGATTGCTGCGTGCCGACGTGGGGGCCAAAAGTCTCGCGCACGGCTTTTTCGCACCGAGCCACCGCGTCGAAATCGTCGCTAACGCCGACGATCTTGGCGACCTTGTCCAGCACGTCGTCGTAACTGGCGACCACCTGCGGGGGGAATTTCACGGTCCATTCCTCGCGGTCGACGTGCGGGCCGTGGCGTTCATGGACGAACCAGTCGTTGCCACGGTAGATCCAGACGTCGAGCTTGTGTTGTTCGATGATTTTGATGATCGGCTCGACCACGTCGCGGTTGAGAACGTGCTCGCGGATGATGGTCAGGTCCGGCTTGACAAAGAGGCCGCCGTTGAAGGCGGCGACGGGCGTGTCGATGCCCAGCGGGGCGATGAGCATCTGCATCCCGCGCGGAGGACGACCGCTCGTGACGGCGAAGGCGATGTTCTGCTCGCGGAGCTGGCGGACGGCGGCAATGGCGCGGTCGGTCAGCTTCTTTTCCTTGGTGACGAGGGTGCCGTCCACGTCGGCGAGCAGCAGACGGATGCGGCGGGCGGGTTGATCGTTCGACATCGAACTGTGTATCGGGAATGAGTCGAGATCTGGCCTCCTGGCCGAAGAGGATGAGGCACGATGACGACGAAGGTAAACGCCTTGATCGAGTTATTTATGGAACTCCAAGTGGTTGGAGCCGTGCGTCTCGCCGCGCCACTCCATGCCGGTCCAAGAACGCGTGGCGTAATCGCTCATCGTGATGATCAGGAGGAGGAGCAACCACAGGAAGGACGCGCCCGCAAACAGCCAGACAATCGGATGGCTGTAGCGGACTTCCATGAAGAAAAGGATGATGAGCAGCGCTTTCAGGACGGAGATCGTCAGGGCCACCACGAGGTTAAACGGCCCCAGGTTCACGAAGTTCGCGCCCACCGTGAGCACGAGGAGACCCAGCAAAGCGCCGAATACTTTGACGTAGACTTTTGGTTGGACGATTTCGCTCGGCATACGGAGACGGGTTTTCAGCGGATGGCCACGAGGTAAAACAACGGGAAGAGAAAGACCCACACCAGATCGACGAAATGCCAGTAGAGGCCCGAGACTTCGACGGGCGTGTAATAGTGTTTGTCGAACCGGCCCCGCCACGCCTGCCACGCCATGAAGGTCAGCAGCGCCACGCCAACGAACACATGGAAACTGTGGAGACCGGTCATGCAGAAGTAGAGCACGAAGAAGAGTTGGACCTTGTTGTCCGGCGCGTCGCCATGGAAGACGAAGTGCTTGCCGGGGACATGGTGCTCGGCGAAATCGCGGTAATACTCGTAGCCGTGCAGGACGAGAAATGCGCCGCCCAGAGAGGCCGCCGCCAAGAGCAGAAACACCAGTAGGCGGCGCGACTCCTTTTGCGCGGCGTGGACGGCCATCGCCACCGCGAAGCTGCTGAGCAGCAGGATCGCCGTGTCCAAGGTGCCTGCCCAGACCATCAGCTCGCGGCTGGCGGCGGCGAACGCGCGGGGGTAGCTGAAGCGGTAAACGGTGTAAGCCGTGAACAGCGCGCCGAAAAACAGGAGTTCAGTACCTAGAAACAACCACATGCCGAGGCTGGCGGCCTCGGACTGCTGGTCGGCGTCGTCGAACTGCTCGGCGAGGTGGCGGACACGGGCCGGGCTCGTTGGCGGCGCGGGTGCCGGGGACCGGGGAATGGCGGCGACGTGCTCAGACATGTTCGAGTTCGCGCTCGCGGCGCTCGGCGTGGCGGTTGTGGGTCGTGGTGATGAGCGGATAGGCATACGGCTCGTCGTTGACAACCGGGGTTTGCTCGAAATTGGTTTTCGGAGGCGGTGAGGGCGTGGTCCATTCCAGACCGCTGGCGTGCCAGGGATCGTTGCCCGCGCGCTTGCCCCGCCAGAGCGACCAGGGGAGGTAAACCATCGGGAGGAGGTAGCCCACGGCCAGGATCGTGGCTCCCGCCGACGAGAGAACGTTCCAGACCTGGAACTCGGGCGGATAAGCGTGATAACGGCGTGGCATGCCCAGGTAGCCCAGGATGAACTGCGGAAAAAAGGTGAGATTAAATCCGATGAACGTGACGAGGGCCGAGAGTTGTCCCAACGCCTCCGGGTACATGCGGCCCGTGATCTTCGGCCACCAGAAATGCAGGCCGCCCATGAAGGCGAGGACCATGCCGCCGACCATGATGTAGTGGAAGTGCGCCACGACGAAGTAGGTGTCGGTCAGATGCACGTCGGTGGCCAAGGCCGCCACGAAGAGGCCGGTCAGGCCGCCCAACGTGAAGAGGCCGATGAAGCCGAGGACGTAAAGCATGGGCGTCTCGAAGCTGATCGAGCCTTTGTAGAGCGTCATCGTCCAGTTGAAGACCTTGATGCCCGAGGGGATGGCGATGAGGAAGCTCAGGAAAGAGAAAACCATCCCGGTGTAGAGGGATTGGCTGCTGACGAACATGTGGTGCCCCCAGACCATGAAGCCCAAGATAGCGATGGCCATGCTGGCGAAGGCGATGAAGCGATAGCCGAAGACGCGCTTGCGCGAGAAGCAGGTGATGATCTCGCTGACCACGCCGAAGCCCGGGAGGATCATGATGTACACCGCCGGGTGAGAATAGAACCAAAAAAGGTGTTGGAAGAGGACGGGATCGCCGCCGAGGGCGGGGTCGAAGATGCCGACGCCCCAGAGACGTTCCACGACGATCAACATCATTGCCGTTGCCAGGACGGGGGTAGCGAGCACCATGATAAGGCTCGTCGCGTATAGCGACCAGACGAAGAGCGGCAGGCGCATCCAGGTCATGCCCGGGGCGCGCATCCGGTGGATGGTGATGATGAAATTCAGCCCGGTCAGGATGGACGAAAAGCCGGAGATGAACACGCCGAGCGCCATGATCATGACGTGCTCGTTGGAGTATTTCGTGCTGAGCGGCGTGTACATCGTCCAGCCGGTATCTACCCCGCCCGCGACGACCGAGTACAGGGTCAGGGCTCCGGCGGTGGCGAGGATGTACCAACTGAGAAGATTGAGCTTCGGGAAGGCCAAATCGCGCGCGCCGATCATCATCGGAATGAGGAAATTGCCGAGCACCGTCGGGATGGAAGGCACCAGGAAGAACCAGACCATCAGGACGCCGTGGATTGTGAAGAGTTTGTTGTAGGTCTCGGAGAGCACGAGGTCGCCGCGCGGCGTGAGGAGTTCGGCGCGCATGAGCGCGGCGGCCACGGCGGCGATGATAAAAAAGAAAATGATTGTGAACAGGTAAAGCAGGGCGATGCGCTTGTGATCGGTGGTGAGCAGCCACGAACGGATCGTCGTTTCCTCGTTGAGATAATGAGTCGGAGGGGCGCCGCTCGGCTGCCGCACGGTGGGTTGGGCTTGCATGACGGGAAAAGTGCTCAGGGTGGAGTCGGCGACGCGGGCGGCGGCGGGGCGGCGGGGGCGGACGCGTTCTGGCGGAGGTATTCGTCGGGTGTTTCACCCGCGAGGCTCTTGATGTACTGGACGAGTTGAAAGATTTCCTCCTCGCTGATCTGCCCTTGGTAACTCGGCATTACGGCGGCGTAGCTGGCAACGATCTGACGTTGCGGGAGAACAATCGAATCGTGAATGTAGCGGTCGTCTGCCGTCACGATCTCGCCGGTGTCGAGCGGCACGGGATGGCCGTATAAACCCGCCAGGCTCGGCGCGCGGACCAGCGCGTGCTCGCCATGACAGCCGCTGCAACCGAGCGAGCGGTAGAGATGTTCGCCGCTCGCCACGAGCGAGGTTTGCGGGGTACCCGCGTTGAGCCAGTGGGCGTAATCAGAGGGCGTCAGCACCGTGACGTAGCCGACCATTTCGGCGTGACCCATGCCGCAGAGCTTGCTGCAAAAGAGGTGGAAACTGCCGGTCTTGGTGGCTTTGAACCATTGTTCCGTGTAACGACCTGGGACCACGTCCTGCTTGGTGCGAAACGCCGGAACGTAGAAATCGTGGATCACATCCTGGGAGGTCATCATCAAGCGCACCGTGCGCCCGAGGGGAACGTGGAGTTCGTTCAACTCGCGTTTGCCCTCGGGGTGCTGGAGATTCCACATCCACTGTTTGCCGATGACGTTGATCTGGAGCGTGTCGGCGTCTGGCGGGGGCGTCTTGAGTCGGACATACAGGCCCGCACTCCAAAAAAAGACGCCCATCACGATGCCCAGCGGGATAACGCTCCAAACCAACTCGATCTTCCAGGTCTGGAAGTTGTTGGGCGTCCGGTCAGCCGGGTTGCCGCTGCGGTAGTGATAGAGGAAGAAAAACAGCGGCACGAAAACCACCGCCAACATGACCAGCGTCAGGCCGCACAGTGCATAGAAAAGATAGTCCGTCTGCGCCGCCATCGACGAGGCGCGTTCGGGGACCAGTGGCAGTTCCATGACGGTGGTTTTCTGGTCAGCAAACGACCTTGAACGGTTTCAGGCTTGCGGCAACCAACTCATTGCCTTTATCGTCCTCTACGAGCAGCAGATGGACGCTTTTGGCTTTGGCCAAGCGGCGAACCTCCGCGAGGCCGCCGTGTTTTTCGATGGAAGTTAGTTTGCGCTGGCTCATGGTGCTAGTGCCAGCGACCACGGCGTCCAGCCAAGTGTTCGTCCATGCTTCGTGATCCGTGCTGGCGGCAGGTTGAGTCATCAGGTCTGGGAGCATCAGGGTGTTTGCGGTTAGAGCGCAGGACGGCGCACGAGATAGATAATTCCGCCGACCATCGCGAGTAGCGTCACGACGCCTGCCGCCCGCAGGCCCGTCAGGATGATTGAGCCGTATTTGCCAGTGAGCGGGTTGTAGTGAAAACAGACCAGGAGTAACTCGGCGATGCGCGAGCCGACCTGCGAGCGAGCGGCGGCGCGGAGGGCGGCTTGCAGTTCGCCCGCATCGTAATTCACGCCGAACAGATAGCGCGAAACCTTGCCTTCGGGCGTGAGGACAACGATGCCGCTCGGGTGGGCATACTGGCGCGTCGTCGGGTCGAAGGCGTAGCGGAAACCCACCGCGTCGCCGATGGCACGGATGCTCTCGGGATTGGTGCTCGTGAGAAAGTGCCAACCGGCATCCGCACCCTGGCGGGCGTAGCGCTTGAAATAGATCCGCTTTTGTTTCGCCGCGGCTTCGGGGGAATCCTGCGGACTGATGCTCACGTCGATGAGGTCGAAATCTTTGCCGGTCGTTTGTTTGATTTCGGTCAGCGATTCCACTAGCCCGCTGAGCACCAGCGAGCAAAGCATCGGGCACTCGTGGTAACCCAGCACGAGAATCGCCGGACGCTGGCCGAGGACGCTGCGGAGGGCTACCGGGGCGTTGGTTGCGTCACGAAACACGGCGTCCAGCGGGACTTGAGCGCCGAGGTTCTGGTCGAAACGCGCCTGCTGCGAGATCGCCGCTGCCTGGGGGGCGGTGAGTTCGACGGCTTGAGCCAAACGCGGGTTACAAAGAAAAGTGAGTCCCATGAGCAGGGCCATGCCTACGGCGCGCGTCCGCATCGCAGGGCAACCATCCACAGAGGTTTGTGGAATGATCGAGCGCAGTGGGCTAGGCGGCTGCGCCGCAGTAGAACCCATGGCGCCCGGAGGTCGCCATCCACCTCCTGAAGGGCCGTTCAACCATTTTGAGGACCGCCGTGAGATTGTGCGCGGATGCTTCATGGCCTGAGCGGTTGTCCCGGCATCGGTGGTTGCGCCCGCTGACGCTGCAAATCCTCCATGGTCTTGCCCGGGGAGAGCGGCGGCACGCCGCGCGCAACGAGCAGCTCCATTGCCCGGGTGACCGGCAACCTGACGACACCCGCCGGGCGGTCCACCCAGCCGTAGGTGCCGAGGCTGGCGCGGTCGTGGTCGCGCATCCAGCGCAAGTCTTCTTCCGGCTTCACCTGGATCAGCGGGCCAACGTAGTTGGGAGTTACGCGGACCACCGAGGATGCCGCCGGTTCCAAAGCCTGGCGATGGCTATCCACGGCGGTGTTAAGCAACGAAAAGCCTTTGTAGAAAACGGTGATCACGGCCAAGACCGCTAAGAGGAAACCCAACAATGAAACACCGAAAATCGTCAGGCTTTTGATGCTGACATCCGTCGTCTCGTGACCGGCGGCGAGGCTTTCGGGCGAAAGCTCGACGGCGTCGGCGGGAGGGCCTGACGACGATGCCTGCGATTTGGGAAGGAGGTCAGTGTCCATGCACGAGCGCCTCCTCCATCCGTGGGTCGTTTTGCGGCAGGGTCAAGTGTCGGGCGAGGCGCGTCAGGAAGATCGCCAGCCAAATTCCGCCGATGCCCAGGAAAGCGGTGAGGTCGAGCCACGAAATGACGATCCCGGTCTGATGAAAGCTGGGGGCGATCTGCCACCAGACCTCGGCCCCGTGCATGACAATAATGCCGAGGGCCAACTTCCGCAGGAAGCGCACGTCCTTTTTGTGCTCGCGCGAGAGCAGCAAACAGAAAGGCAGCGCGAAATAAAAGAGTCCCAGGCCGATGGCGACCCAGCGCCAGCCCCCGGCCACTCGGTGCAGATACCAGGGGACCTCGCGCGGGATGTTCCCAGACCAGATGATGATCAACTGCGAAACCGTCAGGTAGGCCCAGAGCATCACGAAGGCGAGCAGAAAATTGCCCAGCGAATGAAAGTGCTCGATGCGCACGGCGGCAGGCAGCGGACCGTCGCGGCGGTCGAACGGCGCGGGACCGGTCAGCCAACCGAGCAGCAACGTGCAAAACGCGAACGTCAGCAGGATCTGACCGAGGATGACCTGCGCCGGAAACACCGTCGAATACCAGTTGCGTTCAAGCACCATGACCCAATCGACGAGCGCCAACGAAACCGTCAGCGTGAACATCAGCAGCCCGGGTCCGCTGAGCGCGCGCGCACGGCGGGTGGGCACCGGGTCAGGTGTCTGGTCCTGCTGGCGGGAAAAGCGGTTGAGAAGGTAGGCAGCAAGCGACCAAAGGCCGAAAAATACCACGGTGCGCATGACAAGGGCGGGCACGTTGAGGTAAAGGCCGATTTTCTGCATCGCCGGGTTACGGCTGACGATCTCGGGGTCCATCCAAGGGTAAAGTTGACGCAGACCGAGAAAGACCGGCAAGAAGAGCAACGCCATCCACGGCAACGTGGCGGCGCTCGCTTCGAGGAACCGCCGGATGACGTAACCCCAACCGCCGCCAGTCAGATAATGGATCATCAAGACGCACAAACTGCCCAGAGGCAGGCCAATCCAGAACACGAACGCGAACAGGTAGGAGAACGCGCATTGCTGCGGGTTCAGGAACGCCCCGCAGCCGGTGAGCGCTAACGACACGACACCGGCCACGAGCGCGGTGCGCCGGGCCTTGGCGATGGCGGCAGGCGTGGCCGTCATGGGTGGGCACTCCCTTCCAATTGGCTGCGCTCGGCAGCGGGCACGTCGTCCAAGCGGCCATTCCGCGCAAGCTGCAACGCGCGAATATACGCGACGATGGCCCAGCGGTCGGAGGGTTCGACGCGCGAGGCGTAAGAATACATCACGCCATAGCCGTGCGTGATCACGTTGTAGAAGTAGCCCGGCGGAGCCTGGCGCAGACGGTCGATGTGGTACGAGTTCGGTGCGGGGAAGCCGCGTTGGACGATCATGCCATTGCCATCACCTTGCGCGCCGTGGCAGACCGAACAGTAGATGGTGTAACGTTCCTGGCCGCGCGCAAGCAAGGGTTGGCTCACCGCCACGGGGATGACCTCCGCAAGCGTGCCGTCGTCGTGTTTGCCCGCGAAGAAAACGGAGTCCTCGTTCAGATGACCACGCGCGACGGTGTGGGGCGGAAGCGGGCGCGCGGAAGTACCGTCCGCAAAGAATTCGCTCGCCTGGAGAGGCTTGTATTTCGGCTGGTTGTACATGTCCTGCCGACACGACGTGAGCAGAAGGACCACAGCCAGCGAAACCCACGTAATGCTGAAATTGGAACGTTTCACCGCCGCACCTCCACGACTTCTTCCGCGCCCAGTTCCTTCTCCAGAAATTGTCGCGTCGCTTCCCTGCCCCAGCGCGGGTCTGACGATTCGAGACAAAGGAAGAAGCGGTCCACCGTGGCACGCTCGATCCCCTGCGCCGCAAAAATCGGATGGTGGAACCGGGGCAGCCCATTGAGGAACAGCATCCCCAGCACCCCGCTGACGGCGGCAAACAACACCGTCAACTCGAAGATGATCGGGATGAACATCGGCCAACTGTTAAAGGGCCGCCCGCCGATGTTGAAGGGGTAATCGTACACGGCGGAAAACCACTGGAGAGCCCAACCTGTGCAACCGCCGACGATGCCGCCGCCGAGCACGATGGTCGGCATGGCGGTGCGGCGGCTGCCCAGCGCCTCGGCCAATCCTTCGACGGGTACGGGCGAATAGGCGTCCATCCGGCGGTAACCGGCCTCGTAGGCCTTGCCGGCAGCAACCAGCAACGCCTCGCCGGTGACGAACGAGCCGACGAGACCGAACAGGACGGTTTCCTGTTCGGCGTGCGCTGGCGCGTCGTTGGCGGGGAGCACGTTCATTCGCGGGTGGCCAGGCGGTTAAACACGGGTGGGAGCGAAGGGCCAGGGGCCAGTTCGCTGGCTCCGTCCGCCACCAATTCCCGCACCTCGGTCATGGAAATCATCGGCAGAAAACGGATGAACAACAGCAGCAGCGTGAAAAACAAACCGAGCGTGCCCGCGAAAGTCGCGTAGTCCCAGAACGTCGGCGTATACATGCCCCATTTCGACGGCGAAAACTCCCGGTGCAGGCTGATGACGACGATGACGAAACGTTCCAGCCACATGCCGACGTTGACGAATAATGCCACGATAAACAAAAGCACCGGGCTCTGACGCACCCGGCGCGACCACAGCGCCTGCGGCACGAGGACGTTGCAGATTATCAGTGCCCAGTAGGACCACGCGTAAGGACCCAAGGCGCGGTTGTAAACGAGGTAACGCTCGTACACGTCGCCGCTGAACCAACCCATGAACGCCTCGGTCAGGTAGCCGTAGGTCACGATCAAGCCGACGACCAGCATGATGTTGGCCATGTTGTTGAGCGTCCGGGCCGTGATGTACGCGTGCAGGCCGTAGATCCGGCGCACGGGGATGATAATGTTCAGCACCATCGCAAACCCGGAGTAGATCGCGCCCGCCACGAAGAACGGCGGAAAAATCGTCGAGTGCCAGCCCGGGGTCAGCGCCACGGCGAAATCGAAACTCACGACGCTGTGCACCGAGAGAACCAGCGGCGCGGCCAGTCCGGCGAGCAGCAGGTACGTCATCTTGTAACGCTGCCAATGGACCGCCGACCCGCGCCAGCCCAACGCGCCGAGGCCGAAGAGCACCTGCTTCCAGCGCACGGTCGAGCGGTCGCGCAGCGTGGCGAGGTCCGGGATCAGGCCGACGTACCAGAACAAGATCGACACGGTGAAATACGTGGACACCGCGAACACGTCCCACACGAGCGGACTGCGGAACTGCGGCCACAGTCCCATCGTGTTCGGATACGGCACGATCCAGTAGGCAACCCACGGACGGCCCAGGTGCAGGATCGGGAACATGCCCGCGC
>CAXTBX010000008.1:0-64674 GCA_964242205.1 uncultured Chthoniobacterales bacterium | reverse complement strand
AGCAGCCTGCCAGAGAGTCGTTCAATCAGGCAAATCCTTTAACTCCACAGGTTCTAAGATCAAAAGAAGTGCCTCCGGATAAAATGGGCAAAAACCGCCCGAACTCGTCCAGCACCGGATGCGCGCCGTCCGTCAAAGCTCTGGACGGCTGCTCAGCTGGAGAATTTCCGCCTCCGAAAGCTGTTGGGCCACGATCAGCGAGCGTTCGGCAGCCAGGCTTTCTACCTTGCCCTCTCGCACCACGAAGAATTGGCCGGCTTCCAAACCCGGGAGTTTCGCGGCGATGTCGGTCTTGGCTTCGCGGAGCATGGGCTTCATCTTGCTCAGGGCAGTGTCTTCCTTGACCCGGCCCACGAACCAGTTGCGCACGTTCTCGCGGCATTTGTAGTCGAAATCGCCCGGGCTCTGGCTGGCTAGTAACACCCCCAAGCCCGCCGAGCGCCAACGCCTCAGCGCGTTTTCCATGCCCTCTTTGGTGACTGGCTTGCCCACGGCGGGCAGGTATGCGTCCGCCTCGTCGAACAACACGACGCCCTGCAATTGGCCGCTGGGCCGTTTGGCGGCAAAGCGGCCGATCTCCAGCAAAAACTGCGCGACCCAAAACAGGGCACTCTCCGGATCATCGAAAGCCCGCGTGCTGATGATGCTCAGTCGTGTCTTGCCGGGCGGCGCGGGGTCATCTCCGTCCAACCCGAAGAGCCGTTCCGCATTGACCCGCTCCCCACCCGGGGCAAGCAAATGCCCCTTGAGGAATTCAAACGATTGCAGGTTTTCGAGCAGCTTTTTGAAATGCTTCGGTTCCAGATGGCCAATGGCGGCCACGAGGCTGTCGTCCTCACTGGCGACGAAATCGGTCAGCCGCCGCAAGGTTAATTCCTGGTCTGGTTCCAGTTCCGCGAGGATCTCGATGGCTTTAGTTAGGACGGCGAGCCGGGGTGCAGTGGCCGCCGTGCGGTAGCCGAGCATTCCGCCCAAGGACGCGGCGGCAGCCCGGGCGGCGGCCTCCCGCTCCGGCCCGGGCAACGCGCCCGCCCCGCGCGGCAGCAGGGAGATGCCTAACGGGCGTCCCCCGCCGGTCGCTCCGGGGGTGAAGAGGCGCACGTCCAGCTTCTCCCGCAACCGGGCGCGTCGGGCGGGCGCGTCGGGCCCGAGTTCGGCGGGAAGCGGCGCGGTCCAGCTTTCCGGGCGTGCGTAGCAGGCCAGGTCACCCTTGCGGTCGAGCAGGATGGCCGGGACCCCGCGTAGCAGGAGGCTTTCGAGCAGCGCCAGCGCCAGGGTAGTCTTGCCGCTGCCGCTGCCGCCCAGAAAGACGGAATGCCGGGTGAGCTCCTCCGGGTCGAGGATCACGGGCTTCGGCACGGCCTCGCGCGTGCGGCCCAGCCGGATCGGCCCGGTTTCTTCCGCTTGGGAAGCTGCCGGGCGCGGGGGCTCTGACGCATCGGGCGCGGGTTGGCCCGTGCCGTTGCTCCCTCCGGCCTTGGCGCGCCGGGTTTCCCCGGCCTCTTGGGCGGCGGTCCTGCCGTTTTCCCCGGTGGGAGACGGGGGGTTGGCGGCCACGCGCGGAGACTCCGGCAACGCGTCGATCTTCAACAACTCGCGCAGACCGGGCAACCGCGACAGGGGTTGTTCCGCCGCCTGCCATGCGGCCACGACCGTCCGCTCCAACTGCCGGGGCAGAAAATCGCGCAAGGCATCCATCGCGCGCCAGTCCGGGTCGCCGATCACCACGCGCCGCCCGCCCGCCTTGATCATCGCGGCAATCTGCTTGGCGATCTCGGTCTTGGGACCCTTGCCGGGAAACTCGCTCGCCCGCACCGCGACGGGCAGCCGCGCGGGCCGCGCGCCGGATGCCGCCAGGGTCAGGTCGTCCAACTGCCGCCGCAGCTTGCCGCCCGGCGTACCCGCGTTGCACAGGCCCGCCTGCCAGCGCGGCGGCAGGTCGGGCAGCGTGGGCGTGTCGATCTCCACGAACGTGTGGTTGGCGCGGGCGGCATAACCCCCGCCGTCTGGACGCGCGGGCAATTCGGCGTTGACGGCCTCCACCGCCCAGGCCAGCAACGCCGCCAGGTCCGCGTCCCGCTCCGGCGGCGGCTCGGTCCGCGCGTTGCGAAAATCGTTCCAACGCTGCTCCACGTTCGGAAGTGGATCGACCAGTACCGTTCCGTTTGGTCCGGGCGCGACGGTGGGCATGAACTCCACGCCGATGCGCGGCGGCTCGCCCGTCAGCACGCTGCGCTCGCGCGCCTCGCGGCACTGGCGCAGCACGGCGCGCGGACGCAGGTTGGCTAGCTTCGCCACGTCCTCGGCGACGAACGGGAAAACGTCCGCCGCGTCCGGCGTCTCGACCCCCTGACTCTGGTAAAGGGCGTCCAGCCGTTTGGCAATCAGTTGCTCTACCTCACCGGGACTGCGCCGACTCTCCAGCAGCACCGGCGTGGGCTCCTCCTGCTCGATGCGGTCGAGCAACGGTTTGTCGGCGGCGAGCAACGCCTTAAGCTTCTCGTAATACTCGTCCAAACACGAGACGACGACCAGCGTCGCCGGACTGAAGTCGGTGATGGCGCGCACGGACTTCATGGCGTTCTGAAAACGCTCCGCCGCGTCGGCGTTGAACGTCCACATGTCCTCCAACTGATCCAGGCAAAGCACCAGCGCCTGCCGCTCGAAGAGGTGCGCCACCCGCCCGATCTGCGTAAGCATTTCCAGCGGGTCTTCCTCGGCGGCGCGGCCCTCGATGCCGCCCAGCCATTCGACATCGCGCGGGGTCAGCCGGTCGCAGCGCAGAAACATCAGGGCCCGCCGCATGAACGCCGGTTCGCGCCGTTGGCAGAAAAGCAGCGCGCGGATCACGTCGAGTTGCACGCCCCCGCCGCCAACGTGCGGATCGTCGAGCAGGCATTCGGCGATGTCGAACACCAAGTTGACGCAGTTGTCCGCCTCCCCCTCGCGCAGTTGCCGGCGGAACTCGGCGGGCACGCTCGGGTGTTCCACCAGGTAGTTCGAGAGCCGCTGCCAACCACTTTCATCCGCGCCGTGGCTCAGGTCGTAGGGCTGGCTGAGCGAATCGACGAGGTTGCGCAGGATATAGAGTGGATAGTGCCGGATGCTGGTCGTCATCTGGAGGTACGCGAACCAGCCTAGCCCGTTGCCGTGCAAATAATGCCGGAAGGCGCGCATCAGGTGGGTCTTGCCCGCGCCGCTTTCCCCGCGCAGTAAGAGGATCTTGCCCGCGTTGTCCTCCAGCCCCGCAGGCCGCCGCGCTGCGCCGGCGATCCGGTCCACCGTCCGGGCGAAGGTTTCGCGCGCCTCGGCGTGGATGGTTTCCACATCGAAGGGGTCGGCCTTCCAAAGGTCGTGGGTGGAGACAACGGAGTGAAACACCTCCGGGCCGTCCGGCGCGCAAAACGCCAGGAGACGAGGATCGTTGGCAGGGGTCAAGAGAGGGTTGCTTGGCATGGGCCGTCAGGTTTTCAGTCCAACCGCACGAAGTGAAACGTCTCGCCCAGATAGGAGACTTCGGAGCCGCGCACATCTTCCGAGCCGTGCGCCCCGGCCAGGTCCGCGCGGCTCAGGCGCAAGAGTCCCGCCGTGTTCGCGCGTAGGAGCCGCGCCTTGAACTCGTCTGCTTCCCCGGGGGCCGCCTGCCCGGCGGCCAGCAGGGCGCGCCAGACGTGGGAGACGAACACCTTGTCGCCAAACCGCCCGGTCGGCGAACGCCGTGCGGCCAGAATCGTTTGCTCCGCGAAGGTCGGCAGCGCGTCCGGCAAACGTCCTTGACCTGTTGCCGTCCCCACGCTGGCGGGGGCTGCGGTCTGCGGTTCGGCGCGCCCGGCGGCTGGAGACAGCGCGACCCATGCCTGCAACGCTGCCTGACGAAAAGCTCCGGGGCTGGGTCGGCTCACCTTCAGTCGTCTGGCCAGCAGCAAATCCACCGTTTTTTGCAGGCTGCCCGACGCCATGCCCGGCGGCCATTCCGGCAAACAGAAATGGCGCAGCAATGCAACCCGCAGCTCGTCGGCGTCGCCCGCCCGGTCCCCGCCCAGGGCCAGCGGCAGCGCGCAGCGGTCCCGCCACCACGCCCAACCCTTGACGCGTCCCTTGTCCGTTTGGCCGGGCACGGGTTCCTCCAGGATTTTGAAGACGCGACGTGCTCGGGTCCGTCCGTTATCGTTCAGGACGAGCCGCGCCCCCGCGCGTCCGCTGACCGTCAGGCAACCCGCCTCCGCCAGCCGCCCGACCGCCGCCGCGAAGAGATCCCGCCACCCAACTGGATTTCTGGAGCCCTCTCCGGCCAGTGGACGCAGGTCAGCGGCGACTCTGGAGCGGAGTTCGCCCCGCGTCGCATCCCGGGCTGCCCAGAGACGCAGCAACAACAGGTCGTCCAACATGGTCGCAGAGTATCACCATACAGGGTTGGGATAACGCCAGTAGATTTTTCAGAATTTTGTGGCTGGTTGATTCCCCTTGCCGGTGATGCTTGTTTGGGTGTTGCTCGGCGGAGGGTGATTGTCGGCGGCGCTCCGCCTACCCTCGATGGGGCAGGCACCCACACGCGACAGGCGGAGTGCCCGCCCGGACGTGACATCCAAGCAAACACGACCGGCAGCCGTCAGTCGTCGTCCGGTTTGGGAAACCGGTAGCGTCTCGTCCGCCCGTTCTTGACGATCACCGGCGTATAGCCGGTGTCGGTGAAGGTCTCCGAAGACCGCCGCGTCCGCAGGTTAATGACGGCGTACTCGCTGAACTTGCGGGCGACGAACTGCCCGAGCAGCCGGTGGTCGTCCACCCACGTCAACATTTCGTGGGCCATCAGATTGTCGGCGAGCGCAAAGTTGAACTCCGCCCGCCGAGTGGACACCCGAATGCCTACGACATGATAATTGTGGTCGGCCTCCCGGGTCCACTCGCAGACGATCCAGCCGTGGCGTGCCAAGTGCGTCACCCCGGTGATCTCATAAACGTCCGCCGGTTTGGGATAGAACATTTTGACGCCTCTGGGTGGAGTAAAGAAAACCCGGTTCGCGTCGTCCACGAACACGCTGCCCTGTCGGCCGAACGCCAGCCTGGAGCCGTCCACCGCCTCGCCCTGCTCGTTGAGGAAGATGTCGAAAGTCTTGTCGTGCCGCCAGCGCACGTTGTCCAACGCGCCTGCTTCCGGCTTGTCGGCGGGTTGCACTTCCAGGTCATCGCCCAATTTGGCGGGCGGAGGCAGGAACGGGTTGGTCAGGGCACTCACGTCCCACCAAGATTGCGTGACTTTGCCGTTTACCGCGCGGTCGTACACCAATAGGGAGTCTTGCTGGATGCTCAGCTCCCTCGTAGCGGGAGTGGGCAGACCTGAGAACAGAATCTCCGATCCCTCCACGGCAAAGATGCCCAGCCGCCGAGCCAACCGGTAGAGGGTGACTGGCCGTATCCGCGCCACCCGCAAAGTCATGTTCCGGGTAGGGTTGTCAGGATCGGAATACCACGTTTGAACTCCGTCGGTCTCGTAGGGAGGTTTACCCGCCCGGGTCGGCGGCGCCGCCCGGCCTTCACCCGGTGCCGCCCACCACAGCGCCAGCACCACCAATGGACAAAGGAGTTTCGTCATTCTGCGGTTATGCGGGAAAAATGGCGGTTCTTTCAAAGGGTCTTGCGATGATTTAACACCACTTCCCGGCGTGTCGCGCGCCGGAAGGCCACCGCCGTTCTGATTTCCTCCAAAATCTCCTCCAACCGCGAAACCACGTCCTCCGCCAGGAATCGCAGCACCAGATAGCCTCGCCGTTGCAGCAGCGCATCCTTGCGCCGGTCGCGCCGATAGCCCTCCGGGTCGCGGAAATGATAATACCCGTCAATCTCCACCGCCAGCCCCAACCCGGCGGCAAGTAAGTCCACCTCCGCCGGTTTCACCCCGAAACAAAAATCCAGGCGCGTGTTCAGTTCGAAAAGCCCGCAGGTTTCCGGCAACTCGTCGAGTAGATCGGCCAGGAATCGTTCCGCCGCGCTCCGGGCGCGGTCGGTTTCTTCGGCGCCCGCCAACCCCGCCGCCACCCGGCGGCAGCTCGCCTGGGCCGCCTCGAAACCGGCGGTGATCGCTGGCCGCAACGGCTGCCGGGCCAGCGACGGCGCGCTCTGCGTGAGACTGGGGGTCGCGCCCACGCTAGGGTTTGCTCCGGCGGGCTCCGGCGCACTGCCCGCCGTCAAAGTCACGACACCTTCCGCGAAAAACGTGCGCGCCCGGTCCAACGGCGCATCGCCAAGCAACCGCGCGGCTGCTTCCGGAGAGACCGCCAGGGCTAACGGTTGCCGTCGCCGGTCCTGGTCTGCCGCGTTGAGCACCCGCCACAAGCGATCCACCGTTTCCGTAATCTCAAGCCAGGGTTGTGTGTTTCCGAACGACTCCTCTCTCGTCGTCACGGCGTTTTCGCCCGGTCCGGGCGTGCCTGGCGCGGGGTCGAAAAATTTCGTGAACTCACCCTGCTCTGGACAGAGATACAGGAGTGCCGTCCCCGCTGAAGTTTCCTCCGTTGCCGCGCTGTCGCTCGCTGGCCGGATGTCTGCCCGCCAACCCATCGCCTGCGCCCACGCTTCCCAGGCTGCCGCCGCCTCTGCCGCCGTTCCGATCAACACCCCGAGCGTCGGGATGCCCTGTTCCCGCCGGAGTTGGTGCCGGTCCAACGCCAGCCGCACCGCCCGCGCCATCTCCTGTTCACTCGCCCGCATCCGGGTCCACCCTAGACGCATCGTTCCTTCCTGCGAGAAAAAATGACGAATCCGACAAATTTTTCGGGGGTTATGACAGCCTTTGTCATACCCCCTGTGCAATGCTTGCTCATTGAATGATGAATTGAACTTGCTAACCCTCCCCAACTCCGGGTAATTCATCCTCCCATTCCAAATTTTCTGGATGAGCGCTGACTCCTTCAAAACTTTCTTCCGCGCCGCCACGGGCCGTGCGTCGGACCCGTTCGATTACCAGACGCGCCTCGCTTGCGGCAACGACGGCCAGGGGCGCGCCGGCGGTTCCCTGCTCATCGATGTGCCCACCGGCTGCGGCAAAACGGCGGCTGTGGTCCTGGCGTGGATGTGGAACCGGGTCGTTCAACAGCGGCCCGGCTGGCCCCGGCGTCTTGTGTACTGCCTGCCGATGCGCTCGCTGGTGGAACAGACCGAAGGGGAGGTGAAAAAGTGGCTCGGCGAACGGTTATGGGATGGAAAAACCGACCATGCGGGCAAAGTCGGCCTGCACATCCTCATGGGCGGCGCGGAGAAAACGCAATGGGATCTCCATCTCGGCCAGGATGCCGTCCTCATCGGCACGCAGGACATGCTGCTCTCCCGCGCCCTGAACCGGGGCTACGGCATGAGCCGCTCCCGCTGGCCGCTCGCCTTCGGCCTGCTCAACAACGACTGTCTCTGGGTTTTCGACGAAACCCAGCTTCTGGGCGTTGGCGTGGAAACCGGCGCGCAGCTCGACGGCTTTCGCCAGCGGCTCGGGCTGCAAGCCCCGAGTCATAGCTGGTGGATGAGTGCCACCTTGGATTCCGCTCGCCTTGCAACCGTGGATCATCCCGAGCCTCCCGACGGTTGGGAAAAAGTGAAACCCGAGGCCGCTGACCTGCAACCCGGTTCCACGGTACAGACGCGACGTTCCGCCCGCAAAAATCTTCGGTCCAGCCCGGTCGCCCCGGCTTCCTCGAACACCGCCGAGATCGAGCGATACCAGAAAAACTTGGCGGCTTTTATCGCGGCCAAGCACGTGCCGGAAACGCTGACGCTGGTGGTCGTGAACCGGGTTCCCCGTGCACAGGCCATCTACGAACACCTCTTCAAATCGCCCCCCGCTGGAGCCGCCATCGCCCTGATTCATTCCCGGTTCCGTCCGGATGACCGGACCACGCACGAAACTGTCCTCTTTGACCGGGAGAAAAAGTTCCCCAACCGCATCGTCATCGCCACGCAGGCGGTGGAAGCTGGCGTGGACGTTTCCGCGCGCACGCTCATCACCGAACTGGCCCCCTGGTCTTCCTTGGTGCAACGCTTTGGAAGGTGCAACCGCTACGGAGAATGCAACGATCAGGGCGGGGCGGACATTTTCTGGATCAATTTGCCCACCACTAGCGACAAGGACGCCACGCCCTACCTCAAAACGGACCTCGACGCCGCCCGGACGGCGCTGCAAGGCTTGACGGCGGCGGGTCCACAAGACTTGCAAGCGGTTGGCGTGCCGGAGAAACCGGTGGTCCGTCCGGTCATCCGGCGCAAGGATTTGCTCGATCTCTTTGATACCACGCCCGATCTTTGCGGAGCCGATCTGGACATCTCCCGCTACATCCGCGACGGCGAGGACAACGATGTGCAGGTCTACTGGCGCGAACTCGGCGCAGCTGGACCCTCCGAGAAGGAAGGTTCCCCGGACCGCCAAAAGCCCGCTCGCCAGGAGCTTTGCCGTGTGCCGATCGCTGGCTTCAACAAGTTTCTGGAAGCAAAATCGCCGCGCGTCTGGCGCTGGAACGCTCTGTCGGAAGCGTGGGATCAAGCCCGCTCCAAGCAGCGGGCGGTAGCGGGTGCCACTTACCTCCTGGCCGTTGACCAGGGTGGCTACACGGAACGGCTCGGCTGGACGGGCTCGGCCAAGTTGCTGCCGACCGCCCTGCCGCCTCCCACCAAGGCCGATCTGGATGCTTACGGGCGCGACCGTTGGAGCTTCGGAGCGTCCTCCTGGCTCGGACTGAGCGAGCACGTCGGCCACGTCGTCAAGGAAATGGAACGCCTGAGCGCCTCGCTGTCGCTCTCCAGCGAACTGGCCGACGCGTTGCGCACGGCGGCGGTTTGGCACGATGTGGGCAAGGCGCACGCGGTTTTCCAAGCGGCGCTGCATCGCGGCGCGCCGGAGGAATGGAACGGCAGGTTGCTGGCCAAATCCGCGCAGCCATTTGGCCGAGTAAAGGAGCGTCCGGGTTTCCGGCACGAACTCGCCTCGGCGCTGCTCTGGCTCCAGCTTCGGGCCGGTGCGCGGCCCGATGGCGACCTCATTGCCTACCTGATCGGCGCGCACCACGGCAAGGTCCGCCTGTCCATCCGCGCGTTGCCGGGTGAGTTCGCCCCAACTCCCCCGTTGGATGACAAGGGCCAGGAGCGTCTTTTTGCCCGTGGCGTCTGGCAGGGTGAGAAACTGCCCGCGCCAAACTACGGTCCCCTCGAAATCGCCGGGGAACCTGTGCCCGAAACTCCGCTCGACCTCGGCTACATGCAGATGGGCGCCCGATCCGATTATGGCCCCTCCTGGCTGGCGCGGATGCTTGCCCTGCGTGATGCGCCGCATCTCGGCCCCTTCCGGCTTGCCTATCTCGAAACCCTCCTGCGCGCCGCCGACATGCGCGCCTCCGCCAATGAAGCGGCTGCCCGGCCATGATTGATCCTCTCCCGTTAGCAAACAGAGTAAGTTTGGCTGGCCTCCAGCAATCTGTCTTTCATGACTCCATCTCCCGCTCGACAATCATTTTCAGCGCAGGTCTTTATGCATTTGATCATCAATGGCACTTCTTTGCGAATCGCCAGCATGGGGCCGGACGAACTACTGGTGGATTCCGACTCCGCCTACGCCCCCGGCCCAGCGGTAGTCCGGCTGCAAGTAAATGCCAGCGAACGCCAGTGGGAGGTGTATCTGCCCAACGGCGTCGCAGCCGGGCAGATGCAGCCGACCGTTGTGACGCTGCCTCCTGGACAAACGCAACGTCAGGACGGCAGCACAGAGAACACCCCCGTGCAGTAGCCGTCATCAAAGCGGCTGCACCTTGCGGCGCGGAAAGTTTTACCTGCCACTCCAAACTAAAATCTGGGAGCCAGCCTACATGGGTATCCCTGCGTTCCAACACCTCTGTCATCCTGAGCGAGTATAACGAGCCGAAGGACCTTCCACCGCTGAGTGTTCCCAGGTCACTAACCAATCTAGCGCGCGGCCTATGAAACACGAAGTTATCCTCTCCGGTTGTGCGCCCGTACCTTTAGCCCATTACCTCAAGGCTCTCGGTATCCTGCGCCTCGTCAGCGAGCAACGGGACTCCGCCGCCACCTGCGCTTGGCGGGACGACGTTTTTCGCCTTGGTTCTATGTTGGACCGCGACGGTCTCCTTCGCTTCTTTCTGCACGATTACTCACCTACGCCTATCATTGCTCCGTGGAATGGCGGCAGTGGATTTTACTACCAAGAAGGCAAATCCAAGGCGAAAGATCCGACGACAGGCAAGAAAATCAAAACCGGCGTGCGGGATCAACCGACCGCAGCCACGCGCATCGTTGATAGAATTGTCGGTTCCAAAGCTATGCGGTTTGATGCTTACCGCCGTAATTTGGCCAAGGCGAAAGCTCTACTTGTGCAGTTGAATCACAAGGAAGCTCCGAAAGAAGACGACAAAATTAGCTTGGTGCTGGAACTGCGCAATTCCCTCGAAAATAACGTCCTAGAATGGGTAGATTCCGCGCTTGTTCTCACGAACGATTCCGTGGAGTTTCCTCCTTTGTTCGGAACGGGTGGCAACGATGGCAACACGGATTTTACCAGTAATTTCATGCAGCGGCTTGTCGAGGTCTTCGACCCGGATACTGGTGAATCAACCGTTTCCGCAGGCGATTGGTTGCGACAAGCGTTGTTCGCAGACAACGTTCAAACCACCGTCAACAAATCCGCTATCGGACAGTTCTTCCCAGGCGCAGCCGGTGGCGCGAACTCCACTTCCGGCTTTGATGGTGAATCTATCATCAACCCTTGGGACTACCTGTTAATGATCGAGGGCGCGCTGCTCTTTGCAGCCGCTTTCACTAAGAAACTTGAGAGCGCAGAAAGAGGTGTATCGGTGTGCCCGTTCTGCGTGCGATCAACAGGTATCGGTTATGGCAGCGCGTCGTTGGCGGATGAAACCCCCCGTCCAGAAATGTGGCTGCCGCTCTGGAAACGCCCCGTCACCCTGGCCGAACTCTCGGCGATCTTCGGCGAGGGCCGTGCGCAGGTAGGCGGACGAGCCGCGCGCAACGGCGTGGACTTCGCTCGCGCCGTCGTTACCCTCGGTGTGGACCGGGGCATCGGCGCGTTCCAGCGCTACGGCTTCCAGGTTCGCAACGGTTTGGCCTACTTCGCCACGCCGCTGGAGCGGGTCGCCGTCACCCGCAACCCCCGCGCCGACCTGCTCGCTGACCTGGACCGGCACGGCTGGCTGGACCGTTTCCGCTCCCGCGCCAAGGCGGACGACGCCCCGGCCTCGGCGACCCGCGCCATCCTGGAACTCGACGCGCGCATCCTCGACCTCTGCCGGAACAACGACGCCGCCAACGTGCAAGGGGTGCTCGTCGCCCTGGGCCGGGGCGAGGCGGCGATGGCGCGCAGCCCCAAGTGGAGGCAACCCGCGCCGCCCACCGCTCCCTTGCGCCCGGTACCATTGTTGAGCCCGGCGTGGCTTGACGCCCTTGGCTTTGTTCGTCAGCAGCGGTTTATCTCACTGGGAGAACTTAGTTCCCAAGATAGCCGCGAGCTTCGCCTCGCGGCGGCTTTGGCGTCAGTCGGCGGATATTACGGAGAAAAGTGGTTCCCCCTGCGTTGCCATCTCGAACCCGTGGATGCATTGGGCAAGGGCGATAGCGTCTCTTACAAATGGTCGGAGAATCCCGACAACGACGTGGTTTGGCACAAAGGCGACCTTGTCGATGCCATGAACGCGGTTCTCGTCCGCCGGTTGATCCGCGCGGAACAAACCGACGCGAAAAACAACCTGCCTGATGCCAGCCGCGTGCCCGTGCTGCTGGGCGATGTCGCGGCTTTTATCGAAGGCCGGATTGATGATCAACTGTTCGTGAATTTACTGTGGGGATTCAGCTTGATCGATTGGTCAGGACTCGCGCCTCTGCCGCAGCGACGCCCCAAAGACGAACTGGAGGCCGCCGTCGCGCCATCCTCGCTTTACGCCCTGCTCAAACTTTGTTTCCAACGCTCTTTCCAGTTCGATAAAAATAACGTGGTGCCTTTGGTTCGCGCCATTCACCGTCACGCCATGCGGGGAGCAGCCCAAGAGGCTTCAACACGGGCGGCGAGACGCTTGCGCGCCTCCGACGCACCGCCTGCGGTGGAAGAAATCTTTGCCGAGAACGGAGAAACCCGACGCACCGCTGCCGCCTTGCTGTTTCCGCTGACGGACTTCTGGCAAGTCAAGATTCTGCGGCAAGCCGTTGGCTGCGCCTCAGACGACGAATCCACCCAACCTAAACCGCTCATTCCCGCCGCCACCCAATCCTGAACCCATCCACCGCCATGCCTGACACCCTCTCGCTCGACGCCTTGAATTTCGCCCCGCGCCTGCTCATCGAAGCCAAGCTGCGTCCCGTCGCGGGCACGCGCTTCCAACCCACCGGCTTCCCGGACCTCGGCGCGGCCACCTACCGCCTGCCCGACCGCACTGAAATGCTCCTGGTCGAATCCGCCCAGAGCATGGCCAACCGCCTGGAAACCGTCTGCTGGGACGCCGTCGCCAACGACTGGACCGCTCCCCTGCGCGGACTGCCCCTCGTCGCCGTGCTCAACGGGGCCGGGGAGCCGCTGACCAACTCCGTGCTCGAAGCCCACCGCCTCAACAGCCCTTACATCCTCGAAGGCAAGGACAAGAAATTTCTCGAAACCCTCAAGCGCGAACTCGCCACCGGCGAGAAGACTCCGGTGGATCTCAAGAAGCTCACCCGGGCGCTCCTGCGCTACGACGTGAACTCCCTGCTGCACGGCATTTTCCTGGCCAAGGGCGAGATCGCGGGCGGGCGGATGCGTCTGCCCCGCGCGCTGACCGCTTTCATCGAGGCGGCCAACGTCACCCGCGCCACCAGCGGCGGCGTCAAAAACGACATCGTCAACCCCTCCGGGGAGGCGAAAAGGGGTTTCGGCAACGTCCCTTTCCACCGCGAGGAATTCTGCGGCACGGTCACGGCCTACTTCAACCTGGACCTCGCGTTGATCCGGGGCTTTGGCCTCGGCGCGGACGCCGAGCGGCTGCTGATCGCGTTGGCGCTGTACAAAATCCGCCGCTTCCTGCTCGAAGGTCTTCGCCTACGCACCGCCTGTGACTTGGAAGTGGACGAGGACCAGCCTGATTCCCTCGTGGTCAAACGTCCGAAGGGCGGCCCGCTCCCCAGCCTCGACCAACTGGAAGCCGCCCTGCCCGCGCTGATCCAAGCTGCCGCCAAGGATTTTGTCTCGCCTGCGCGCACGACCGTCACCTTCGAGGAAGCCGCCTCCGCCAAGGGCAAGGAAAAGGAGCCGGAGGAAGCGGTCGCGGAATAAGGTGCCTTTGCCTTCTGCCCTCTGCCTTTTGCCTTCGCCATGACCGTCCTTTCGCTTCGCTTCCCCGCCGGGCGCTTCCACGCCACACCCTGGGGTCGCCACGTCAACGAGGGAGCCGCGGAATGGCCGCCCTCGCCGTGGCGGCTGCTGCGCGCCCTCCTGGCCGTCTGGTATGCCAAGGCGCCGGAAATCCCCGAGCGCACGGCGCGCCGGTTATTGGACCATCTCGCCGACGCGCCGCCCGCCTACACGCTGCCGCCCGCCAGCCTCGGCCATACCCGCCATTACCTGCCCTTTAACGAGGGGAGCAACGAGAAAAAGACCAAGGTCTTCGATGCCTTCATCCATCTGCCGGAGCACACGCCGTTGTTGTTCCATTGGGAAACGGACCTGGAACTGGAGGAACGCCGCGCGCTGGCTGCCTTGCTGGAGCGTCTGAATTACTTTGGCCGGGCGGAAAGCCTCATCGAGGCCCAGTTGCTTGACCCCGGCGCCGACCCGGTTCCCTCGCCGGACACCCTGCCAATGCGGGACGGCGACACGCTGGTGACCGGCACCGAAATCGTGCGACTCCTCGCGCCGATGCCCCCGGGGGATTACACCCGTTGGCGAGAAGGCTACCTCGCCGCCGCGGCGCAGTTCGCGCTGGCCTCCGACAAACCTGTGCCAGGCGGCAAGAAACCCTCCAAATCCAAAAAGCTCGCCGCCCCCGTGCTGCCGCCGGACCTCTTCGCTGCCTTGCACGCGGACACCGGCGAATTGCAGTCAACCGGCTGGGTGCTGCCGCCGGGGGCGCAACCCATCGCTTACGTCCGCTCCGCCCGCGCTTTCGATCTGGTCCCCGTCCGCCGCCCTCGCGTTTCGTCTGCCAAGACGCGGCCCACGGTCGCCCGCTACGCGCTGGCCAGCGCCGTCCTGCCGCGTCTGACCGCGGCAGTTTCCGTGGCCGACCGGGTACATCAGTCCCTGGTAAAATGGTCGGGCAGCCACCCGGTTTTCACCGGATTAAATGAGGATGGCCAACCCCGGCTTGGCCACGACCATGCCCACATCCTCTGCGAGGTGTCCGACCGGCGCGACGCCATCACGCACCTGACCCTCTTTGCGCGGGAAGGATTCGATGCCGCCGCGCTGCTCGCCCTGCGCCAGCTCAATAAGGTCTGGGGCCACGGCGGGCACGATCTCCAACTGGTGCTGCTCGGCGTCGGCCAGCCGGGGAATTTCGCCGGACCAGACTCGGCGGCGGGGCAGTCCGCCATCCTGCAAGCTGCCGACGAGTGGGTCAGCCTGACCCCGTTCATCCCCACCCGACATGAAAAGTTTGGGGCGGGCGGCGCGCCCAAGCTCGACGCCGCCGGACGCCACGTCGGCGGCGCGGCGCATGATCTCCTGCGCCTGCTGGACCTGCACTGGCCGGGCACGGAACCGGAAATCATCGCAGAGGAGCCCGCTGCCCGCACCCATCCGCCGTTGCGCTGGCTGCAGTTCCAACGCCGCCGCACCACGGGCAACGGTCTGCGGGCGGGTCAACGTGGCTTTGGCTTTCGGGTCCGCTTCAACCAGCAGGTGGCCGGCCCCATCGCGGCAGGCTACGGCGCGCACTTCGGTCTGGGGCTGTTTCAATCAGTGGCCGCAGGTTTCGATGCATCGCGGTCAGGATAGACAAGACACCCCTTTTCAGGATCGTTGGGCGGCGAGCATCGCAGCGCGGGTGCTCCGCTTGCCGTGGCTACAGCGGGTTTCAAAATCCTTGAGCGGGAAAATAGTCAGGCGGCTGCGCCGCAGTGGCGCCCATGGCACCCGGAGGTCACAATCCACCTGCGCGGTCATTTTGAAAACCGCTGTAGACGCTCGGATTTGGTAGGCGGAGTGCCCGCCCTACAATCCGAAAAGGTCAAACAAACTGAAACCGGCGCAACAGACGACGACCGAGGTCGCCAACAGCATTTCGCGCCGATTTTTCTCGTTGTCATCCCGAGAGATTTCTGTCACTACCCTGAGGCAGGTCTTTTTTTATGAGCTTGCCCGTTGATCCCGCCTCTGCCGCGCCAGCCCCGGCACTGGAACTCTCCGCGCGGATGCTCAACGAATTTATCTATTGTCCCCGGCTCTTTTACTACGAGTACGTGGATGGCGTTTTCGTCCACAACGCTGACACCTTGGGCGGCGCGCGGGTCCACCGGCGGGTGGATGGCGGCTCGGGCAAATTGCCGCCCGCGTCGGCGGACCGTCTGGCCCCGGAGCAGTCTGCTTCGCCCGCGAACCCGGCATCCCCCGAGAGGCCCGCTGCCACCGTTTCGACGGCGGGTCCAGATGAAGAAACCCTCCTGGCTGCCGCCCGGGAACGTGGCGAGATCATCCACTCGCGCTCCGTCTGGCTGAGCAGCGTACGGCTCGACCTCAACGCCAAGCTCGACCTGGTCGAATCCCGCGAGACCGGCGCCGCCGACGGACGCCGCAGCGCCGTGCCGGTGGACTACAAAAAAGGTGCGCCACGCGAGGGAGAAGACGCCAACGAAATCTGGGACGCCGACCGGATGCAGCTCGGTGCGCAGATGCTCATCCTGCGCGAGAACGGTTATGATTGCACGGAGGGCGTCATCTACTATCAGGCGACCCGGCAGCGTGTCCGGCTACCCTGGACGGCAGACCTGCTGGCGTGGATCGAACAGACCGCCGCCCAGGCGCGGAATTGCGCCTCGGCGCGGCTCATCCCGCCGCCCTTGCGGCATTCCTCCAAATGCGCGCGTTGCTCCCTGGCCGGAGTTTGCCTGCCGGACGAGATCACTCTGCTGCGGGAAGCGGCGCCCGCTGAAAATGACGCGCCCCCCTCCGCGCGGACGGCTTCGTCTTCCGGCGAGTCGTTTCCGCTAGACCCCAATGCCCCGCCGCGGCGCGCCCCTATGCCGGTGCGTCCGCTGATGGCGGCGCGGGATGACCGCCGCGCGCTGTACCTGAACACGCCGGGCTTGTGGGTGGGCATCAAGAGCGAGCGTCTGGTCGTCCGGGACAAGGAAAAAAACGTCGAAGAGGTGCGTCTGCGCGATGTCAACCATCTGGCGCTCTTCGGCAACATCCAGCTCTCCACCCAGGCGGTGCAGACTTTGTGCGAGTTGGAAATCCCCGTCACCTATTTCTCCATGAGCGGCTGGTTCTATGGCCTGACGCACGGGCACGGCCTGAAAAATGTGCTCAACCGCGTGGCGCAATTTCGGGGCGCGGCGGACCCGGCGGAAGCGCTGGTTTACGCCAAACAGTTCGTCCACGGCAAGATCCGCAACCAGCGCACTCTGCTGATGCGCAACCACATTGAGCCGCCCGACGCGGCGTTGCGGCGGCTCAAGCAAGCGGCGCAGGACGTGTTCGGGGCGCGCACGGCGGGCGAGTTGCTGGGGATGGAGGGCGCGGCGGCGGCGGTGTATTTCGCGCATTTTGGCGGCATGATCAAAACGGGCAGAAACGGGCAGGTTGCCGGGAGCGAGGACGGCCTACCATCGGCAGCCTGGAGTTCCTTTGATTTCAACGGACGCAACCGCCGCCCGCCCCGAGATGCGGTCAATGCGCTGCTCTCGCTAGCTTACAGCTTGTTGGCCAAAGATTGCGCCCTGGCGGCAATGGCGGTCGGGTTGGACCCATACATCGGCTTTTTTCACCAGCCGCGCGCGGGCCGGCCGGCGCTGGCGCTGGATTTGCAGGAAGAGTTCCGTCCGTTGGTGGCCGAGTCGGCGGTGTTGACCGCGCTGAACAACCGGATGTTGGAGCCCGACGATTTTTTGCGCGCCGGCGAAGCGGTGAGCCTGACCAAAGCGGGTCGGAGGCGATTTTTTGAATGCTACGAGAAAAGGATGAACGACACGCTGAGGCATCCGCTGTTCAATTATCAGGTGAGCTACCGCCGTGCCCTGGAATTGCAAGCCCGGTTGCTGGCCAAGGTGCTCACCGGAGAAATTTCTTCCTATTGGCCGTTGTTGACTCGATGATGAGTTGATCGGTCAGCCAAGCTGGATTGGCGCACCGAGTACCCGACGACAAACCGCCTTTAAAGCCATGCGCACGACCTACTTGGTTTGTTATGACATTTGCGACGAAAAGCGGTTGCGCCGGGTGGCAGAAATTTGCAGCGATTTTGGCGTGCGTTTGCAGTATTCCGTCTTCGAGTGCGACCTGAACGACAGCGAGAAAATCGTCCTCGACGGGAAACTGGAGGAGATCATCGAAGCGAGCGAAGATCAAGTGTTGTACGTCAGCTTGGGTCCAACCCAAGGAAAAGCGGAGTGGGGGATAACAGCGTTGGGACGACCATACTGTCGAATCGCCGCGCCGTGTTATGTGCTTTAACATTGGAACCGCGGGAGCGTTTGGAGTAAGAGCCGCCCTCCGCCGTGGTTGTTCTGTGACAATTGAGCATGCGAGCGGTGGGATGATAAGATCCTGTCCGAGGCAGCTCGCGGTGCCTCAGCGGCAGAATGTTATGGCAAAGACCCTGGCGATTCAGCGTGCCAGTGGAAGTTGGCGATTTTGCGGGAAACGCCGCCGCTCGCAGAATCGAGTTTCAGTGTCTATATTTGAAGATGTTAGGATGGGTTGGTCACTGGGTTCTTCGGAACCCGGCTCCATTGAAGCTCGGGCGGGCGCGGCGGCATGTTCTGGTCGCGTTGAGCCGTCACTGGGTTCTTCGGAACCCGGCTCCATTGAAGCTCCCTGCACGTGAGGGTCAGACGCGCGACCCCATCCGTCACTGGGTTCTTCGGAACCCGGCTCCATTGAAGCAGCCCAGCAGCTTTGAACATCGCCGCAAATTTGTAGCACGGTCACTGGGTTCTTCGGAACCCGGCTCCATTGAAGCTTCTTCGGCAAAATCCTCAACGGCGCTTACACCCTGTTGTCACTGGGTTCTTCGGAACCCGGCTCCATTGAAGCCCTGTACGGCACCCACACCACCCTTGAGCACGCCCTCGTCACTGGGTTCTTCGGAACCCGGCTCCATTGAAGCAAGGGGACGCGCTGCCAGTAGAGCAATTTGGAGTTTGTCACTGGGTTCTTCGGAACCCGGCTCCATTGAAGCTGTGTCTGTCGTGTAAGCCGTCGTCTGCGTTGCAACCGGTCACTGGGTTCTTCGGAACCCGGCTCCATTGAAGCTACGCGGGGGCGGCGCGGTCGGTGCAGCAACCGCAGATCGTCACTGGGTTCTTCGGAACCCGGCTCCATTGAAGCTCGTCTCATCGTGGATACCTGCGTCCCGACTTCCCGGCGGTCACTGGGTTCTTCGGAACCCGGCTCCATTGAAGCAACATCGCGGCGGTTTGCCCGGTCGGCGTGGAATGCGAGTCACTGGGTTCTTCGGAACCCGGCTCCATTGAAGCCACGCCGGAGCGCAAGGCGGCAGAGGGAAGCCCGTCGTCACTGGGTTCTTCGGAACCCGGCTCCATTGAAGCCCGGCGGGGCGGTTCGGGCTTTAGCGAGTTCGCCGAGTGTCACTGGGTTCTTCGGAACCCGGCTCCATTGAAGCGTCTTGCGGCGTGGGCGTCTGTCCTTCCCCGGTCGGGGCGGTCACTGGGTTCTTCGGAACCCGGCTCCATTGAAGCGTCAGGAAGATATTGCCGGAGAGCACGCCGTTCAGGTCGTCACTGGGTTCTTCGGAACCCGGCTCCATTGAAGCCAGCCGTGGCACTCCGAACTCGTGAGGCTTTCCCGCGTGTCACTGGGTTCTTCGGAACCCGGCTCCATTGAAGCATGATAATCCTATCTATCATTTTCCATTTCCTTTCTTGTCACTGGGTTCTTCGGAACCCGGCTCCATTGAAGCATATGTTACTCGATTGCCCATATCCTCCCTTTCATTGTCACTGGGTTCTTCGGAACCCGGCTCCATTGAAGCTGCGGTGATTGAAAAGTCAGAGTCGACGTTTCGTGACTTGTCACTGGGTTCTTCGGAACCCGGCTCCATTGAAGCTCGCCGGGCTTTTCGACGCCCTCGACGGCTTGCGCGAGTCACTGGGTTCTTCGGAACCCGGCTCCATTGAAGCTATAGAGGGCAATTTAAGAAGCATTACCAATTCTAAAAGTCACTGGGTTCTTCGGAACCCGGCTCCATTGAAGCTACGCGGAGGCGTCGGCGTCCGTGGAGGTCACGACCGTCACTGGGTTCTTCGGAACCCGGCTCCATTGAAGCCTTGGCCTCCAAGCTCCGAGCTTTGAGGGGGATGACGTGTCACTGGGTTCTTCGGAACCCGGCTCCATTGAAGCCCGCGACCTGATGGAGCGTGCTTTGCGCCGTTTGGCGTCACTGGGTTCTTCGGAACCCGGCTCCATTGAAGCCCCACCTTTCAATTCCAGCCTCTCGCCGCCTGAACCATGTCACTGGGTTCTTCGGAACCCGGCTCCATTGAAGCCGAATCCACCAAGTTCCGGGTGGACGAACCCGAGGGACGGTCACTGGGTTCTTCGGAACCCGGCTCCATTGAAGCTCGGCGGCGTCCTTGTCGTCTTTCGCCTTCTTGGCCGCGTCACTGGGTTCTTCGGAACCCGGCTCCATTGAAGCCGTTGATGACTCGTTGTTTTGCTGGAGCATCATTGCGAGGTCACTGGGTTCTTCGGAACCCGGCTCCATTGAAGCGCTCTACTCGTGTTATTGACTCGCTCTCCGTTTTTCCTGGTCACTGGGTTCTTCGGAACCCGGCTCCATTGAAGCTTCCATGATGACCGGCGGGCGGGCCTGTCCTTCTCGCTTCGTCACTGGGTTCTTCGGAACCCGGCTCCATTGAAGCTTGGAGCCCGCCCCTTCCTCCCCAGCATCCGGGCCGCGTCACTGGGTTCTTCGGAACCCGGCTCCATTGAAGCAGGTTGATCCTCTGCGCGTAGGAGCGTACCACGAAGAGGTCACTGGGTTCTTCGGAACCCGGCTCCATTGAAGCAGATGCTCGAAACGGCCAAGGCGGAAGGGTGGAGCGTGTGTCACTGGGTTCTTCGGAACCCGGCTCCATTGAAGCCCGGTGGCCACACCGTGCCTCAGGTCTCGCCGAAGGCACGTCACTGGGTTCTTCGGAACCCGGCTCCATTGAAGCCCCTTCTGTGGGAGGGGTTAGGTTTGCCTCTGCCTGTACGTCACTGGGTTCTTCGGAACCCGGCTCCATTGAAGCTGCTTGGTTTGCATCAGTTTAAGGGGTTTTGGGGATAAGTCACTGGGTTCTTCGGAACCCGGCTCCATTGAAGCCAGCGGTCGCCGTTAGGACCGCGTCCACAAGCGCCCGTGTCACTGGGTTCTTCGGAACCCGGCTCCATTGAAGCAATTTGCTGGGCTGATAGATGAATCATGGCGGGAAGGATAGTCACTGGGTTCTTCGGAACCCGGCTCCATTGAAGCCGCCGGGAATCAAATCTTGCCCTTGCAGGTCTATTGAGGTCACTGGGTTCTTCGGAACCCGGCTCCATTGAAGCCTTTTGGCTCCTAGAGCAAGTCGAGCACTTCTTTTTCAGTCACTGGGTTCTTCGGAACCCGGCTCCATTGAAGCAGATGCGAATAATCCCGCACGGCCATCAGGCCAAAGAGGTCACTGGGTTCTTCGGAACCCGGCTCCATTGAAGCCGAGCGACGACTGACCCTTCTTGCGCCGAATCAGCGGGTCACTGGGTTCTTCGGAACCCGGCTCCATTGAAGCCCAATCACCGGCAGGGAAACCAGCGGCCAGGGTGGACAGTCACTGGGTTCTTCGGAACCCGGCTCCATTGAAGCCCCCAACCGACAAGACCGCAACGAAATCAAGTATCGGGTCACTGGGTTCTTCGGAACCCGGCTCCATTGAAGCCCGACGGCGCGGGTTGCGACATCAGTGCGGGCGGTACGGGTCACTGGGTTCTTCGGAACCCGGCTCCATTGAAGCTCGGCGGCGGGGAACGGGGCGCGGTCGGAGCCAACGGGTCACTGGGTTCTTCGGAACCCGGCTCCATTGAAGCGGATCTGCCGCTGTGGCGTGGTGATCGGCAGCGCCGGTGGTCACTGGGTTCTTCGGAACCCGGCTCCATTGAAGCGGTCCATCAGCTTTTTGTGGTCGTTGTTCGTGGGCCTGTCACTGGGTTCTTCGGAACCCGGCTCCATTGAAGCCACACACGGAGGTGTGAGGCTTCCGCCGCACCCTCCAGTCACTGGGTTCTTCGGAACCCGGCTCCATTGAAGCCGCACGTACCCCACGGCAGGCAGGGGAGCGGCGTCCCCGTCACTGGGTTCTTCGGAACCCGGCTCCATTGAAGCGTTCCACTCAACAGGAGCGTGACGGCCTGACTCACTGTCACTGGGTTCTTCGGAACCCGGCTCCATTGAAGCATGGGGTCGCCAGCCGAGCACGCGCACCTTTGACCCGTCACTGGGTTCTTCGGAACCCGGCTCCATTGAAGCCGCAACGTGGCAGGCGGTTCCGGGTGGCGTCCAGGTCAGTCACTGGGTTCTTCGGAACCCGGCTCCATTGAAGCCCTCTCTCTTGGCCACCGGGCCGCCCCCAAACTTCGCGGTCACTGGGTTCTTCGGAACCCGGCTCCATTGAAGCCACCCGGGACGGCGACCGCGCTGCCGATGTAAGCGCCAAGTCACTGGGTTCTTCGGAACCCGGCTCCATTGAAGCCTGGCGTCCTGGCCGTAACTGCCACTGGTGGGGCTTCAGGTCACTGGGTTCTTCGGAACCCGGCTCCATTGAATTGAGTCGCCTTTTTTTGTGATTTGAATGGCTTCGCGTCAAATTCAGCGACGCGAAGACAGGGAAAAGGAAAAGCCAGAAAAACCCTCAATGATGAGGTTTTTGTGTTTGCACGGGAGAGAGTGATCCGGAGGAATCAGCCTGGTCAAAAAAAGTTGTAAATATTTGTTTGCAAGCCCAAGAGTCTCTGTCAGAACTCCTCTTGCAGAGATGTTTACGCCTTCAAAACGCGCGGAGTCAAAAAACACTTACGACGCGGAACGTGTCCGCAGGTCAACCCGGTTCGCAGCTTTTTCCCCATGCCAACTCCCCTGACTTATCCCGGCGTCTACGTCGAAGAAATTCCCAGTGGCGTGCGCGCCATCACCGGTGTCGCCACCTCCATTGCCGCCTTTCTGGGGCGCGCGCCCCGCGGTCCAGTCAATGACCCGACGAGCGTCTATTCCTACGGCGAATACGAACGTGTCTTCGGCGGGTTGAACGCCGACAGTGCGATGAGTTTTGCCGTGCGGGATTTTTTCCTCAACGGCGGTTCACAGGCGCTCGTGGTGCGCGTCGTCAACGGCGCGAGCGCCACGCAGTTCTCGCTCAAAAGCGGCGCGTCCTCGATCACCCTCGAAGGAGCCAATCCCGGCGCGTGGGCCGATCCGCTCGGGATCGTCGTCGATTACAAGACACGCGACAAGACGAACACCGCGCTCTTTAACCTAACGGTCGTCAGCGCGAACGGGGTGCCGCTGGAACGGCATTTGAACGTTTCCGCGAGCAGCGCGGACCCGCGTTACATCACGACCGTGCTCGCGCGGGATTCGGCGTTGTTGCGGGTCCGCCAAGGGACCAGCCCCGCCGCCCGGCCCGACGAAACCGCGCTCGACACGACCACCGGTAAAAGCATCCCCAGCCTGAAAAGCACGGCGGGCGACAACGGCAACGCCATCGACAAGACCGGGTTGCTCGATGGCGCGAACAAGAACGGCCTGTACGCGCTCGACAGGGCGGACATCTTCAACCTGCTGTGCATCCCGCCCTACAAGGCGGACGGCACCGTGGACGACGAAGTGCTGACCAGCGCCGCGACCTACTGCGAGATGCGCCGGGCGTTCCTCATCGTGGATTCCCCGGTGTCGTGGAGCACGAAAAAGGCCGTGACCGACGCCGGGGGCGCGGTGGCGATCAACAGCAGGAACGCGGCGGTTTTCTTCCCGCGTCTGCGGGCACCGAACCCGTTACGGGGGGGCAGCGTCGACGATTTCCCCGCGTGCGGAGCCGTGGCGGGTGTGATCGCGCGGACAGACGCGCAACGCGGCGTGTGGAAGGCACCCGCCGGTCTGGACGCAACGCTGAACGGCGTGCAGGAACTCAGCGTGGCGCTCAACGACGCGGAGAACGGCGAACTGAATACGCTGGGCGTCAACTGCCTGCGAGCGATGCCGGGCGCGGGTCGCGTAGTCTGGGGAGCGCGCACCCTCCAGGGGAACGACCGGCTGGCATCAGAGTGGAAATATGTTCCCGTGCGGCGGCTGGCCCTGCACGTGGAAGAGTCGCTTTACCGGGGGCTGCAATGGGTGGTCTTCGAGCCGAACGACGAGGCTCTGTGGTCGCAAATCCGTCTGAACGCCGGGTCGTTCATGCAGCAGCTTTTCCGGCAGGGAGCGTTCGCGGGCACCTCGCCGCGCCAGGCCTATTTCGTCAAATGCGACCGCGAAACCACGACGGCGGCGGACGCCAACCTGGGGATCGTCAACATCCTCGTTGGCTTCGCGCCGCTCAAACCTGCGGAGTTCGTGGTGCTCCAACTTCAACAGATGGCCGGTCAGATCGGCGCATAAGATTGTAACCCCCTCTTTCTATGGCTCAATTTTCCGCGAATCCGCAACGCTTCGATCCGTACAAGAACTTTAAGTTCCGCGTGAAGTGGGATGGCCGCTACGTGGCGGGCGTTAGCAAATCCAGCGCGCTCAAACGCACGACCGAAGTGGTCAAGCACCGCGAGGGCGGTGACCCGAGCAGCACGCGCAAATCGCCGGGCCGCACGGAGTACGAGGCGATCACGCTGGAGCGCGGGGTGACGCACGACACCGAGTTCGAGAAGTGGGCCAACAAAGTGTGGAACCATGGCAGCGGTCTGGGCGCGGAGGTATCGCTGAAAGATTTCCGCAAGGATATCATCGTCGAAGTTTACAACGAAGCCGGGCAACTGGCGCTCGCTTATAAGGTGTATCGCTGTTGGGTCAGTGAATACCAGGCGTTGCCCGACCTGGACGCGAACGCCAACGCGGTCGCCATCCAGCACCTGAAGCTGGAGAACGAGGGTTGGGAGCGCGACTACGACGTGAACGAGCCTGCAGAGCCGACGTTCACCGAGCCCGCAGTCTAGGCCGACCGGGGGTAAGCCATCCTCAGTGGGGGCAAGTCATCCAGAGTCACCGTCAACGCTTGTGATCCGCGCTCTTTCCGCCGCTGAACTGCTCGATGCGTGGGAGGCTGCCGCCAGCCGGCCCTTCCTCCAACGCGCGCTCGTGCTGCTGGCTGCCGCCATGCCGAAGACGCCGCCGGAGGAACTGGCCCACCTGTCACTCGGGCAACGCGACCGGCTGCTGTTCGGGCTACGGGAACGCCAGTTCGGACGGCGACTGACGGGGATGGCGGTGTGTCCGGGTTGTGACGAGCAGCTGACGATGGAGTTTACCACGAGCGACCTGACGCTCCCCGAAACGGCGACGGGGGAACTGTCGGTGGAACACGCGGGTTGGCGGGTGGAGTTTCGCCTGCCAGACAGCGTCGATCTGGCGGCGGCGGCGGCCCTGGAAAACGCGCGGCACTCGTTACTCGGGCGGTGTATTCGCGCGGTGCGGCGGGACGGTGCGGAGGCGAACGTTGACACGCTGCCGGAGGCGGTGTGCGCGGCGGTGGAGGCGCGTATGGCCGAGGCCGATCCGCAGGCGCAGATCCAGATCAGTCTCGCTTGTCCGACGTGCGCGGCACGGTGGGAGGCGGAGTTCGACATCGCCAGTTATCTCTGGACGGAAGTCCAAACCCTCGCCGGAAAGCTGTTGCGGGAAGTTCACCAGATCGCCCGTGCCTACGGCTGGACCGAACGCGACATCCTCGCGCTGACCCCGGCGCGGCGGGCGGCTTACCTCGCATTGACGGGCGCATGAAAAGCTTTCTCACGAGTTTGTCCGAGCGCGCGCATGGCAGGGCGGAAGTCGTGCAGCCGCGCTCACGCTCGCGGTTCGAGCCGGATGCGTCGGGCGATAATGATACAGTGGGGGAAGAGGTTGCGCAGGAGGCCGGAGCGAGGCCGCCGGTGGCGCTACCGGCCCTGCCGGTCGAGCCACGGCTGGGTAAGCGCATCGTCGAAATCGAGAAGTTGTTGGTCGCCAGCCCAACGCCCGCGCCGACGCAGGTAATCGCCGCTGCGGCTGACACCGGCCCAAGGCGTCAATCTGAGGCAGCGGACCCGCCCACGCCGAGCAAGCCCGCCGCACCGGCGAAGGCGTTTGCTACCGAAACACCTGATGAGATGATTTCCGTCGCGCGACCGGCGGACACGCCCGTCCGCCACCAGCCCGTGGTCCGCCGTCACCACCAAGATGCCGTGCCAACCGACGTTTCCCCGTTCCCCGTCGTTCTGCCGTCTGCCCTCGCAGTCCCACCGGGTCCGCCCAGCGTCACGATCCGCATCGAGCGCGTGGACGTGCGGGCCGTGCCGCCCGCCACACCGGCGACGCGCCCGGCGGCTACCCGGCGACCGGTCGCCCGTCCTTCCCTCGACGATTACCTCGCCGCGCGCCGATGATGACCAACCAGTTAGCCATTGCCGCCGTGTCGGCAGTCCTGCGCGACCTGCTCAACAACGGGTTGGCGGACCACGACATTTCCGGCGCGGCGGGCGGGAACGTCACCGTCAGCGCGCAAGCCCCGGACCGGGTGCCGATTGATGGCGTCAACCTGACCCCGCGGCTGAACCTTTTTTTGTACGCCGTCACGCCTAACTCCGGCTGGCGCAACGTCGCGCTTCCTTCGCGTGACGCACAGGGCGAACGCCTCAGCAGTCCGCCGTTGGCGCTGGATCTGCATTATTTTCTAACGGCCTACGGGGTGGAAGATCTGCAGGCCGAATTGCTGTTGGGGTACGCGATGTCGGTGCTTCACGAGACACCGATCCTCACGCGGGCGGCGATCCGCGCGGCGCTCGCCCCGGCGGTGAGCGGGATGAACACAGGGATTTTGCCCGCCGCGTTTCGCGCGCTGGCGTCGGACGATCTCGCCAACCAGATCGAGACCCTCAAGGTGACCCATCAGCCGATGAGCACGGAGGAAATGTCGCGGCTTTGGTCGGCATGCCAAGCGAAGTACCGGCCGAGCGCCGCGTACACCGTGGGCGTCGTGCTCATTTCCTCGAAAAAGACCGCGCGGGAAGGGCCGCCGGTGGCCACGCGCAACGTCGCCGTGCTGCCCGCCGGGCGTCCCGTGCTGGAGAGCGTCATGCCCGCCATCGCCACGCCCGGGACCACGCTCACCCTGCGCGGATGCAACCTGAGCGGCCAGGGGACGGAAGTGCTTTTCGGCGACACCGCCGTCCCGGCAGCGAGCGCCACGAACGACACCGTGACCGTGGTCCTGCCCGGCGCGCTACCGGCTGGCGTGCAGCGGGTCAAGGTGCGCCAATTGGTGAGCTTTGGTGCGTTGCCGACCGATCCTCACCGTGCGCTGGACTCCAACATCCTCGCGTTTCTCCTGGCACCCACGGTCGCGGCGGACACACCAGCTGCCACCACCGGGAGTCCTCTCGCCATTTCCGTGGTCCAGAACAATGCGCTGATTCTCGGAGTCAGCCCGGCGGTCGGCGCTGCGCAGGACGTACAGCTCCTTGTGGGGGACCGCACACTGGCACTGCCGCCGAGAGCGGCGGGCACGGCGGCGATCCAGAAGGTGTCCTTTGGCATTCCTGCCAGTTTTCCGCCCGGTGATTATCTAATGCGTTTGAGGGTCGATAGCGCGGAGAGTGGCCTGACATCCGACGCACAGGGCTTCTTCAACGGTCCGAAGCTACGGGTGACGGGTGCGCCGCCGCCCACCACGCTCACACCTATCAAACCCGTCAAGCCTGTCAAGCCGACGATCCCACCGAAACCGACGCCGCCGAAGACCAAATGAACGCCGTCCAACCGGGTCCAACCGCCTCGACCGATTGGTTCGTCGAGAACCAGCGTGCGCTGGCGTCGGAGCTTGGCCGGGTTCGGGAACTGCTCGCACGGCACGTCGGCGCGGAGGAAAGCGTACTGACCGCGGCAGGCGGGGTGCCCACCTCGCCACCGGAAGTAGCGCCACGGAAGCCGGACGGTGGACAGACCGGAGAGGCACCACGCCGGCCCACCGCCTTGACGCGGCTGGTGAAGGCTTGCGACCTGACGCCCTTCGAGCGCGACATGGTGCTGCTTTGCGCGGGGCCGGAGCTGGACGCCCGGTTCGGGCCGCTGCTCGAACGTGCGGGAGGCAGGCCAAGCTTTTCGCTGGCACTCGCCGCGCTGCCGGACGCGCACTGGAGCGCGCTCGCGCCAGACGCGCCGTTGCGCCGCTGTCAACTCGTGCAGTTCACGCCGGGAGACTCGCTCGTCACCGCCGCGTTGCGCTTGGACGAACGCATCCTGCATCACCTCGCCGGGGTGGGCACCCTGGACGAGAGGCTCACACCGTTATTCCGGCCCGCGCCGCCGCCCACGCCGCTCGCACCGTCGCAGGAGCAACTGGCCTGGCGGATGGCCGAAGGCCGCGCCAAGCGCGAGGACTGTCCGCTGCTGCAACTGACCGGAGAATCCGCCGCCGACCAGCGCGCCCTGGCGGCCGCGACCGCCGCGATGCTGGGCCAGCGTCTGTACCTGTTGGACGCGCGGGATCTGCCCGCCGGGGCCAGCGAACGTCACACGCTTGCGCGGCTGTGGGAACGCGAAGCCGCGCTGGGCGACGCGGCGCTGTTGCTCGACGCTCATGAGGCCGATGCGCCGGAAGCACAGCGCGCCGCCGCGTGGTTTGCCGACGCCTCGGAAGGACTGTTTTTTCTCGGCACGCGCGAGCCGATGCGCGGGGTGACGCGCCCGACGATGACCTTCGCCCTGGCGCGCCCACGCGCGGATGAACAGCGCACGCTCTGGCAGGGGGCGCTCGGGCCGGAACGCGTGGCGCGGCTAAACGGACAACTGGACGCGCTCGCGGCACATTTTGCCTTCGGACCGGAAGAGGTTGGCCGGGCGGCGGCGCTCGCGGATGAATCGTCGCCGCACGGGGTGTGGGATGCGGCGCGCAGCGTCGCCCGGGCTCGGTTGGACACCCTGGCCCAGCGCATCGAACCGCTCGCCACGTGGGATGACCTCGTCCTGCCGGAAGCACCGTTGCGCACGCTGCGGGAAATGGCCGCGCACTTGCGTCAGCGCTACCGCGTTCACGAAGAGTGGGGCTTCGCGCGCCGGTCCGCGCGGGGATTGGGCATGAGCGCGCTTTTCTCGGGAGCGAGTGGGACGGGCAAGACGCTGGCCGCCGAGGTCTTGGCGCGCGAGTTGCGGCTCGATCTTTTCCGGGTCGATCTGAGCGCGGTGGTCAGCAAATACATCGGTGAAACGGAGAAAAACCTGCGCCGGGTGTTCGAGGCCGCCGAGGCGGGCGGGGCCATCTTGCTGTTCGACGAGGCGGACGCGCTTTTCGGCAAGCGCAGCGACGTGAAAGACAGCCATGATCGTTACGCGAACCTCGAAGTTTCCTACCTTTTGCAGCGCATCGAGGGGTATCGCGGACTGGCCATTTTGACGACGAATCTGCGCGAATCGCTCGACCAGGCGTTCACGCGACGGCTGCGTTTCATCGTCCACTTTCCCTTTCCCGACGCAGAGCAACGGGCGGCCATCTGGCGACGGCTCTACCCGGCGGAAACGCCCACGGAAGGGCTGGATTACAACCGGCTGGCGCGGCTTTCGCTGCCCGGCGGAAATTTGCGCAACATCGCCCTACACGCCGCGTTCCTGGCCGCCGACGCGGGCGAGCCGGTGCGGATGCGCCACCTCGCCGACGCGGCCCGCGCGGAATGCGCCAAGGCGGAACAAGCGGTCAACGAAACGGAGGTAGGCGCGTGGAAATGACCCAAAGGAGAACGGAGCAACCGGGGGAGTTTAGGCTAGAGATCGGCGAACTCGTCCTGCACGGCTTTCCCGCCGCGCACCGGCACCGGCTGGCCGATGCCTGCGAGGGTGAGTTGCGCCGACTTTGCGGGGGGCGCACGCCGGAGCAGCCGACGGGTGACTTGACCGGGGCGGCGCTGACCATCGCAGGCGACGCGACGCCCGAAGCTACCGGCGCGGCCCTCGCCCGCGCGTTGCATGCCACCCTTTACCCGGAGACCGAAGGATGAGCGATTTCGAGAAAAAGAAACGGCTGCCGCCCACCCCGGCACCCGCCGCGCGGCACCATCACCGGCACAAAACGTCCGGAGGCGCGGGCAAGGGCGCGCCCGCGAGGCACGATGCGTTGAGCCTCGCACCGGATCAACATGCGCTGAAGCCGGGAGCCGGGGCTTTATCGACCTACCGGGATTTGCCCAAGCCTGTGCCTGCCACGACCGGACGTGCGGTCGAGCCGGCACCCATCAAAGGGGAAGCGCGGGAAAAGCGGATCGCCACCCTGCGAAATTACCTGTGGGCTCAGGTGACGGCGGGCCGCATGGAAGTCGCAGAGGCGGAAGTGACCCTGATGCAGTTTCAGGAAGCGCTGGACGAGGGTCTCCCGAGCTACGAAGAATGATGCCACACGCCGTCCTCCAACGCCGCGCCGCCGCGCCCGCTCCCGCCCACGTGCCCGAGAGCGTGCGGGAAGTGCTGCGCCGACCCGGCCAGCCGCTGCCGGAGCGGACGCGCCGCGCGATGGAGGCACGTTTCGGACACGATTTCAGCCGCGTGCGCATCCACACCGACGCGACGGCGGTGCGCAGCGCACGGGAGGTTCACGCCGAGGCGTGGACCGTGGGCCGGGACATCGCGTTCGGCGCGAACCGGTGGCAACCCGGGACGGCGGGAGGCGAGCGGCTATTGGCGCACGAGTTGATGCACGTTTTGCAGCAGGGCGGGGCGGCGGTCAGCCCCGGCGCGGAGTTGCAGGTGTCGGAGGCGGGCGAACGGGAGGCAAGCGCCGCCGAGACGACGGCCCAGCCCGAGCACGCCGTTTCACCGGCCAAACCTTCCGTCCGACGCCAGAGCAGTCTTCCTTTGAGCAACCCGGAGCCAGTTCAAGACCCGGTCGCCGTGCAAACCCAGGCCTGGGAAGTGTATGCCTCGGTTTTCAACCAGGGTTACCAGCTTGATACCCTGCTGGCCCGCGCGCACGGGACAACCGAGAAAGCGGCGCTGCAAGGGGCCTACGCGAGGTTGAACCATCAGGACGGCGGGCCAGCGAGAGACCTGCGCGCGGACATCATCAGGGAGGTGCCTCGCAACGCGGTTCTGGTCCGTTCCCTCGCCCTGCTGCGACACGATGCGAAAGTGTTTCAGGAAACGTTCTTTCAACTGGCCCTCGACATCATCCCGACTTCTGTGTCCGACGATGGGGCGTTGAACCTCCTCAGTGGGGAAAAGACGCTCGACGGACGGCGGCGGCTGGAGACGGAATACCAGAATACTTTTTGGGGTCTGTGGGAGAAGATGCGTAAGCCGGGCTGCCCGACGGACGAGGACGGGTTGCTGATGCACCTGCATTACAGCTTGACGGGATTCACCAAGTGGAAGTGGCGTTTTCACAAGTGTTGGGCGCTGCTAGACCGCGACCTGACGACGGCCGACCACATCTATTTCAACAGCGTCGCCATCCCGGATAAACACCGCGATTCGCTCGTAGCCGATTTCCTGAAAGTTTTCCGCGAAGGGAGCTTCGAGGGCATCGAGCAGATGAACCGCTGGTGGGACGGCTACATCGCGGGCACGAAATACTGGCAGCGCAATCCGCCGAAAAACCTGTGGTGCGACAAGAACCTGCGCGAAGCCATGCGCGAAGAACTGCATTGGACGGGCGGGCAGCACGTCGGAGAGGATGGCACCGCCACGGCGTACGTCGCGGACCTGCTCACGGCCTCGGCCTGGAAGCTCATCGGATCGACCAAGACCTACGAGTCGGTGATGGCGATCCTCAACGAAGCTGACCGGCGCAAACGCGAGATCGACCGGGATGCCAAGAAGTCCGGCCCCGTCGATGCCGACGCCATGGCGCGGGAGGAACTGCAGCGGGAGGCGCGTGTCGAGGCCAAGGTGATCGAGGCGAACAAAGGCGCGCTGGATTATTTCCACAATCAGCAGCCCGTCGTCGCGGCAGCGGGCCGGTTGCGCACGCTGCACCAGCAGCAACTCGTCGGGCTGCAACCGGGCAGCCCGGCGTGGGAGGCCGTCCAACGGCGCTACGCGGCCACCCGCGAGAAGGCGCTGGGCGGCGTGCGCAAGCAGATCGTGGCGGACACCGGCACGTTCGACGCCCTGCAATCCAGCCTGTCTCCCGACCTGGCGGACACCAAGTCCGACTTCAACCTGGCGGACGAGCTTTACGCGGCGCGCGACGATTATGAGCAGGTCGTCACGCTCGGCACGAAGGTCTGGATGCAGGACCGCGTCCAGGAACTCTGGCAGCAAGCGGGCGAAGCGAAGTTCTACGGCAGCGCTGACGACCGCCCGGCTTTCCAGCCCGACGAACTCATCCCCCGGCAGTACACCACGCCCTTTTTGCGCTATTCGCCGATGGTTTCCCTGCACCGGTTCAGCGCGCGGGGAGACCAGCTCCGGCGCGGCGCGGCACGGCTCCAGATCGAGCTGGAAAGCGCACGCCTCGGCTCGCGCTCGGACAGTGCCTTGGGAGAAGTCGTGAAATTTTTCGCCGCGCCGGGTTTCCCGGTCGGGCTGCGGGCTGGGGTAATCGGCGCGTGGGAACGGGGGTATCTCAACGCGCAGGAACTCGTGGCGGCGACCAAGGCCCACGGGAGCACTCCGGTCGACCGCTTCCTGGGCCTCATGGCGGCGCAGTTCGAGGGCAAGGCGAACGCCTGGCTCGACCTGGCGGACCTGCTCGACCCTGTTACCGACAAATCCTCCCCGGAGAAGGCCGCCGAGCGCGCCCAGTTGCGGCGCAAGGCCACGCACCGCAGTTGGTATAACCCGGCGGCGATGCTCCGCGCCGGGTACGACGCCGTCACGGGCGAACGGTTGTGGGAACACGTCGAGGAAAACGCGGCGCGGCTCCAATTCATCGCCGACAACTATCACACGAACAAAGAAGCGTTGACGTTGATGCTCTACATCAGCGGCGGCACCATCGAGGAACTGGCCGCGCAGAATTTCCGGCTCTCGGAAAAACAAGCGCGCGACTTGAAAGACATGCAGAACACCTGCGCCGACATGTTCGTCTCGGCGCTGGAAACCGCGACCGAACTGGTCGCAGGTGCCCTCACCGGCGGGGCGGGTCTGGCCCCGCTCATCAAGAGCCTCGCGGTGTCACTGGCCGGCATGACCCTCCGCGAAGGACTCATGGGCGAGGACTACCAGCTTTTCAGCGGGGCAAACGTCAAGTCGTTAATCAACACGGCGGTGTCATTCACTTTCCTGCGCGTGGACGCCCGCAAGCAGGTGGCCGAGCGGTGGAGCAACAAGACCATGCCGGGAGTGTCCCGGCTCTACGAACATCAAAAGGAGATGGGCAAGGCGTTGGCGGGCTTCGCGCAATGCGGCCTGCAGAAGGTTTTTGAAACCGGGGTCTCGAACACGCTGAACATCGCCATGGACGCCGTGATTTTCGACAAGGCGATCCGATCCAAGGACATCGCCAACCTGGCCGCCGGATATTTCTTCTCGGTCGTCGCGGGAGGCGCGGCGGGGGCCGCCGTGAGAAACCATCATCCCGGTTTGATCAGCGCGCTCTCGAATCCATCCACGCTCTTCAAAGAAACTCTGCTCTTCAAAGGCGGTCTCTCGCTCAACAGCATCGGCAAACAGGTTTCCGCCGTGGTGCAGGCCGGGGTCGGCGACCGGACGATCTTCGATATTTTGGGCACCGCCACCGGGTCGGTGGCCAAGACGGTGGCCACGGTCTTTATCTCCGCGCCGTTCGACGCCGCCGACACGCGCCGGGAGATGCAGAAGTCGGCGCGACTGGCGCTCGAGGTGTTGAAAGATCCGGCGCAGGCCGAAGGCATGGCCAGAAGTTTCATCGACGTGGACCGCAAGAAGAAATACGAGCGCGTCGATGGCCAGGTGCGGGTCACGAAAGAGCCGCACAAGTACGATCTCAAAACGCAGAGAGAATTCGAGGCAGCGGTCAGCAAACCGCCGCCTGGCCAAAAGTCGCCCTCCCCCATGCAGTTCCTCGCTCAGCGTGCCGCCACCAAGGGCGAGGAAGGAGATTTCATGGATGCCCTCAAGCCCGGCAGCCAGGCGGCCAACAACGACACCACTATCCGCTCCGGCCCGATCTGGGAGCGCAACCAGGGCGGCACACTGGAGGAACTGCAAGCCAAACTGCGCGCGGAGATCGAGCAATGGCGGAAGGCCGCGGATCTGCCCGCCAATTAACCCATGAGCACCAACCCCAACTCGCCGCGCCTCGTCAAAGGGGGCCTCGTGCTGCTCGACCCGGATTCGGGCGTGGTGCGGCGCGTCATCGCGCTGCAATACAATCCTGACACACTTTCACGCACGCTTGCGCCGCGCTCCGCGGCGGACGCCGACGGGCACGCGGACATCAATAACGCGTTCCGGCTCAAGGGGCCGCCGACGGAGACGATCAAACTGGAAGCCGAACTCGACGCGACCGACCAACTGGAAGCCGGCGACCCGCGCACCGCCGACGCCGGGGTGTCGCCCGCGCTGGCGGCGCTGGAAACGATCCTGTACCCGGCCAGCCGCGCCATCCAGCAGGCCAGTCAACTGGCGAGCATCGGCACGCTGGAAATCACCGCGCCGCAAGGGCCGATGGTGCTGTTCGTGTGGAGCCGCCACCGCGTCGTGCCCGTGCGGCTGACGGATTACAGCGTCACCGAAGAGGCCTTTGACCCTAATCTGAATCCTGTGCGCGCGAAGGTGAGTCTGAGTTTGCGCGTGCTGACGACTGATGATCTCGGCTTGGCGAACAAAGGCGGAAGCCTGTTCCTCATCCATTTGCAGCAGAAGGAGGCACTCGCCGCGCGCAATCTCGCCGCGACGCTGCCCACCCTTGGCATCGGAGCGATTCCGTAAATTTCCCTTTTCTTTTTATGAGCGATCCCCGCGTTACCCTCAGCGCCATCCTCGACAGCTCCAGCGCGCCCGGTCTGACGCGCACGAGCCGTTACGCGAACGTCGGCACCGCCACCCTCACGCTGCCTGACGGGCGGACGGTGGCGTACCTGCGATGGCGCATCGTGCCGCCGCCGGAGACATTTGCCACCCTGCAGGAACACGTCGTCGCGCAAGGAGAACGGCTCGACCACATCGCAGCCAACGCGCTCGGCGACCCGGAACAATTCTGGAAACTCTGCGACGCCAACGGTGCGTTGCGCCCCGAGGAACTGGAGACACCGGGCACGCGTTTGCGGATCACGCTGCCCGAAGGTGTGCCCAACGTCGGCACCTTTCTGTAAATTCAAATCCCCCGGGAAATGATTCAGGGCGTTCACCTCACCATCCTCAAAGGCGTCGGCATTCCGCTCCCGCTCGGGCGCGAGGAAATCAGCGCGCTGGAGCGGTGCGAGGTGGTCGTCGATGCGAAAAACAATTCCGGTTTCAGCCTGACTTTTCGCATCGACAAAAATTCGCCGCGCTATGTCGCGGCACTGCTCGGGTCGGCGTTTGCGAACGGCGTGGTGGGCGGGCTGGCGTCTCTGGCCGGACTGGGAGATGAACGTGTCGTCTTGATGGTCACGATTGGCGGGCAGATGACCGTCATCATGGACGGCATCGTCACGTCGGTGAGTGCCACGCCCGCCAGCGGCGGACAATCCGCCAGCCTCACGTTCACGGGCATGGACCTGACCGAATTGATGCGGCGTGGCAACCACACCGGCGACGTTTTTCCGGCGATGCCCGTCGCCGCGCGCGTGTTGAAGATCCTGGCCAATTATGCTGTGCATGGCGTGGTGCCGATGGTCATTCCACCGCTGATCCTCGACGTGCCGCTGCCCACGCGCAAGCACCCCGTGCAGACGGGCAATGATCTCGAATATCTGCGCCAGCTCGCCGAAGAATGCGGCTACACGTTTTACCTGACGCCCGGCCCGGTACCGTTCACGAGCACGGCGTACTGGGGGCCGCAGATTCGCTGGAGCGTGCCCCAACCCGCGCTCACCGTGGACATGGACCCGTGGACGAACGTGGAATCCCTCGGGTTCACGATGCAGAAAAGTGAGCGCAAGGAATTTTTTGCCCGCGTGCAGTTGCCCTTCGGCGGCAGGACGCTCGACGTGCCAATTCCTGACATCTCGCTTTTGCAGCCGCCGCTGTCGGTCATCAAACCCAAGGCCGCCGAAAAAACGCCCATCGGCGACGCGCAGAAACTCGAACTGACCCAACAACTGCTTTTCGGCCTGAGCCAACAGACCAAAGCAGACGATTGCGTCAAAGGATCGGGAGCGCTCGACGTGTTGCGCTACGGGCAGATTTTACGGGCGCGAGAACTCGTCGGCGTGCGCGGCGCGGGACTCGCCTACAACGGGTTGTACTACGTCGGCCAGGTCAAGCATTCCATCCAGCCCGGCAGCTACAGGCAAAACTTTGAAATCGTGCGCGACGGTCTGGTTTCCACCGTGCCTGCCGTCCCCGTCTGAACCATGAACGAGCGCAAATTCTACGGCAAATATCGCGGGGTCGTCACGGGCAACATCGACCCGCTGAAAATCGGTCGCATCACCGCTGCCGTGCCCGACGTGCTGGGCGAAAACGACAGCACTTGGGCGCTGCCCTGTTTCCCGTTCGCGGGCAAGGGCGACGGCTGGTATGCTGTTCCGGCGGTCGGCGCGCGCGTGTGGGTCGAATTCGAGCAGGGCGACCCCGGCTACCCGATCTGGACGGGTGGTTGGTGGGACGAAACGACCGACGCTTCCACCGCCGCGCAGACCGCCATTCCCGGCACGCAAACCGTGGCCATCGTCACCGAGGGCGGGCACTCGCTCCTTATCTCCGACGTGCCCGGGCCGCTCGGCGGCATCGCGCTCAAGCACAAGGGCGGCGCGCAAATCACTCTCACCGAACAGGGCATCACCATCGACAACGGCCAAGGCGCAAAGATCACCATGACGGGCCCGCAGGTAGACATCAACAACCAGGCACTCAGCGTCGTATGAGCGGCTTTCTCCTCGATTTCACTTCCACGGTCATCTGCGCGCACGGTGGGTCGGCGCGCGCGATGACGCCGAACCCGCACGTCCTGCTGGCAGGCCAACCCACCGTCTTGCAGCCCGACCCGTGGACCGTCAGCGGCTGCCCCAACCCGCCGCCGAACGCGGGCACCGGCCCATGCCTGACCGCGCAATGGATCACCGGCACGGTGCGCGTCACGAGCGGGGGCCGCCCGCTGCTGCTGCAAACGAGCGCCTCGGTGGCCATGCCCCCCGGCACACCGCTGCAGGTCGTTCAGACCCAAACCCGTGTTCAAGCCACATGATTTCCCTCGCCGTACCCTATTTGCTCGATGGCCGGGGCCGGACCGCGCTCGCTGCGGACGACCAGCACATCAGCGACCTGCTTGAAGCCGTGCTCTTTACCGCGCCGGGCGAGCGCGTCAACCGACCCAACTTCGGCAGCGGCCTCCAGCAGATCGTCTTTGCTCCAAACTCTGCCGAGCTCGCCGCCGCCACGCAATTTCTGGTGCAGGGCGCGATCCAGCAGTGGTTGGGCGACCTCATCGCGGTCAACGAGGTCGAGATCCTCGCCGACGGGGAAGCGTTGCGGGTGCGCGTGTCGTGGACGGTCCGGCGGACGCAGGAACAACGCAGCGCCGAGTTTTTCAAATAAATGAGCGCGACCTCCTATATTTGCGGAACCGAACGCCGCCGCGAACTCGTGCGCGCCCACGCGACGATCAACGGAATCGACTACGTGGAGGTCGATCCCGACGATCCACGCCAGCTGGAGGTGGAATTCCTCAAGGCGGACGGACTGGACCAGTTCACGTCCGATCAGTTTCAGCTTTTGAGCGCGCACGGCACCGTTGTGCCCCGGATCGTGGAGATCGGACAAACCGGCCGTCCCACCCGCCTGATTCTGACGCTGAACGGCACGGGCGGCCCCGGGCGCTGGACCCTGCGAGTCACGGCCTCCGGAGGAATTGACCTACTGCTGTCGGCGGTGGACTTCCGTTTCGAGACGCTGGCGTACGGCGATTGCGGCGCACGCGCCCTGGCCACGCCGCGCGTGCCCGATCCCGCGCCGGACATTGATTACCTCGCCCGGGATTACTCAAGTTTCCGCCGGTTGATGCTCGACCGGCTCCGGGCGCTGATGCCCACTTGGACCGAGACGAATCCGGGCGACCTCGGCGTGACGCTGGTAGAACTGCTCGCCTGGGCGGCGGACCGGCTGAGCTACACGCAGGATGCGATTGCCACTGAAGCGTATCTCAACACGGCGCGGCGGCGGGTCAGCGTCCGGCGCCACGCCCGGCTGGTGGACTATCCGATGCACGACGGGTGCAACGCGCGCGCCTGGGTGCATGTCCAGGTGAGCGGAGACGTCACGCTGCCCGTCGGCACGCGGTTCCTGACCCAGACCGACGCGCCTGCGAGCGTGCTTCCCGCCGAGGCGACGAAGAGGCTGGACGAAGCGCGGCCCGAAGTTTTCGAGTCGATGCACGCCGCCGGACTGTGCGCCGCGCACAACCGAATTACGTTTTACACTTGGGCTGACGAAGCGTGCTGCCTGCCCGCCGGAGCGACGCGCGCCACCTTGCAGGACGACGCGAAGGCGCGGCTGCGGCTGCGCGCGGGCGACGTACTAATTTTCGAGGAGGTCTTAGGACCCCAAACCGGCAGCCCCTCCGACGCCGATCCCGCCAAACGCCACGCCGTGCGGCTGACGCGGGTCACGCCTTCCGCGACGGATACCTTTGACGCCAAGGGTCGCTCGACGGGACGCGCGCCGGGTGATTTTGTCACCGATCCCCTCACCGGCGCGGGCGTGGTGGAAATCGAATGGGCTGCCGCCGACGCCTTGCCGTTCGGACTGTGCCTTTCCGCCACGCGCGAGACGACGCACGGCGGCGGCCTGCTGGAAAACATCAGCGTGGCGCGCGGAAACCTCGTGCTCGCCGATCACGGCGCGACGCTGGAAGGCGAGGCGCTGCCCCCGCCAGCCCCCGCCGCGACCCGCTACCGGCCCGCGCTCGCCCGCCGTCCGTTGACCCACGCCGCGCCCTACGATCACACCAGCGCGCCGAGCGCCGCGTCGGCCCTGGCCTGGACGCCGCAGGAGGCAAAACCGGCGCTCCGGCTGCAAACCGCGCAAGGCGAGTGGCACCCCCGGCGCGATCTGCTGGACAGCGGGCCGCGGGCGCGGGATTTCGTCGTGGAGATCGAGGCGGACGGAGTGGCGACGCTCCGCTTCGGCGACGAGCGCCATGGCCAGCGGCCGGTGTCGAACGAGGCACCTGTCGCTCGCTATCGGATCGGCAACGGCCCGCAGGGTAACGTGGGCGCGGACGCCATCGCCACCGTCGTCACGGAGGAAACGGTTGTCCTCGCCGTCCGCAACCCGTTGCCCGCCCGGGGCGGCACCGCGCCGGAATCCGTCGAAGAGGTGCGCCGCGGCGCGCCGTTCGCTTTCCGCCGCCAAGCACGCGCGGTGACGCCAGACGACTGGGCCGCCGCCGCGCAACGCGACCCGGACGTGCAACGCGCCACCGCCCAGGTGCGCTGGACGGGGAGCTGGCGCACGATCTTCGTCGCGCCCGACCGCCTGGGACGCGCGGAGGCCGCGCCGGAGTTCCTGGCGAGGATGCGCACAGACCTGGAGCGTTTCCGGCTGGCGGGCACGGATCTGCGGGTAATCGCGCCGCGCTACGTGCCGCTTGACATCGCCATGCTTTTCTTCCCCCAAACGGGGTTTTCGCCCGGCGAAGTGGAATCGCGCGTGCGTCAGGAACTCGGTGCGAGCGTGCTGCCGGACGGTAGGCGCGGGTTTTTTCACCCCGACGAGTTCTCCTTCAGCGACCCGGTCTATCTGAGTCGGCTCTACGCGCGGGTGCAGTCGGTGCCCGGCGTCTGGTACACGTACATCAGCGTTTTCAAACGGTTGGAGGGCGGCCTCGATCCCGACTACGTGGAACTCCGCACCGACCTGAAGGTTGACGCTCTCCCGATGGGCGCGAATGAAATCGCGCGCTGCGACAGCGACCCGGATTTCCCGGAGCGCGGCTTCGTGCGGGTGTCCGCCCTCACCCGCCAACTCTTGCTTGACGCCACCCACCGATGAACGCCCAAAATTCCTGCCCAGCCAACGATTGCTGCGCCGGAGTGGCCGACGCCACGCCGCGCACGATTACCAACCCGCCGGGCCTCGACGCCGTGAGCTACCGCATCGGCGCGCAAGGCGATTTCAAAGCGGCCATGCTCGACGCGCTTTCCCGCGCCGACGCCGGGCCGTTGCGCGCGCTGCAAACGCGCGAGGACGACGACTTCACCGTGGCGCTCATCGACGGCTGGGCCACGGCGCTCGACGTGCTGACGTTTTATCAAGAACGCCTGGCCAATGAAGGCTGGCTGGGCACCGCCGCCGACCGCCGCAGTATCGTCGAACTCGGTCGCCTGATCGGCTATGAGCCGCACCCCGGCCTAGCCGCCGAAACCATGCTCGCCTTCACGCTGGAAGACGCCACCGGCGCGCCGTCCAGCGTCACGGTGGAAGCGGGGACCGCCGTGCAGAGCATTCCCGCGCCGGGCGAACAACCGGTGACGTTCGAGACGGTCGAGAGCACCGAACTGCGGCCCGAGTGGAACACGGTGCGCCCGCAGCAATACGAGCCTTATGCCCCGCTCGATCCGTACGCCAAATTTTACTGGGTAGATACCGCCACGCCGGGCGTGCGCCCGGGCGACGTGCTGATGATCCTGACGAACTGGGTTTTCGACGACAAGCTCAGGTATGCCTGCCGCTGCCTCAAACGCGTCCTCGCCGTGCAGTCCGACCCTACTACGGGTCGATCGCGCTTGGACGTGGACGACGTGCTGCCGTTTACGAAGGACACGAAGGCCCTGGAGGAATTTGCCATCATCGTCCTCGGCATCAAGACGGGTCCCTTCGGCCACAACGCGCCGCTGCCGCCGTTGGAGCCGCTGCCACTAGCCACGGTGGCAAATCCAAACCCGAGCTATCCTTCGCCGCCCCGCGACTGGTCGCCGCTGTTCCTGGGCAATAAAATCATCGCGCTCGACCGGGAGTTCGAGGGCATTCCGCGCCTCGCCAGGATGGCCATCATCCACGGGAGCGGGAAACCGGCGTGGGACTGGCTCACGGTGAGTCCGCTCGCTCCGGTCTCCCTCGCGCAATACGGGATCGCGGCCCGGGTGACGGAAGTCGAAATTTTCGATCCGTACAACCAGAAACTGACCTGGCTGCCGGACCGGCCCACCTTCCAGGATTGGCGCACCACGACCTTTTACATCGAAACCCGCCGCCTGCCGCTGGCCGGCGCGCCGCTCCTCACCCCGGTCGCGGGCAGTTCGATCACGCTGGACCGGGATTATTACGTGCATCCGGTGCGCGCCGACGAGTTCGACCAGACGCCAGGATATTACCGTTCGGCGTTCCTGCCGGGCCGCCGCTGGCTGGTGCGTGGGCAGGCGGCCCGGATTCACGGCGACACCGGGACCGGCACCTTCGACAACGCCGAAATCCTGACCCTCATCAACGCGGAACAGGTCAGCAGGTATGGTCCTACGCGCCTCCATTTCTCCACCTCGCTGGCGCGCGAGTACGTGCCCGCATCGGTCACGCTCACGCCCAACCTCATCCGCGCGACGCATGGGGAGACCGTGGGAGAAATCCTCGGCGCGGGCAACGGCGGGCAGCCGTGGCAGCAGTTCACGCTGCGCCAGGGACCGGTAACCTTCACGGGTGACGGCGTGGCCGTCAACGGCGCGAGCACGCTCGAAATCCAGGCCAACGGCCTGCTCTGGCGCGAGCATCCGTCGTTTATCGACGCCGGACCGAACGACCGCGTGTTCACCACGGCCACGGACGAAAACGCCCGCACGCAGGTGCGCTTCGGCGATGGCCGCACCGGGGCGCGCCTGCCCAGCGGGGTCAATAACGTGCGCGCCATCTACCGCAAGGGCAGCGGCGCGGCGGGCAACGTGCGTGCGGGGCAACTCTCGCTGCTCGGGTCGCGCCCGGCGGGTGTGCGCGTCGTGACGAACCCGCTCCCGGCGTCGGGCGGCGTCGATGCCGAGGGCGGCGACGACGCACGCGTCAACGTGCCGGTCGCCGCCCGGACCTTCGATCGTGTCGTCTCGCTCCAGGACTACGCGGACTACGCGCGGGCTTTTGCGGGGGTATCCCGGGCCAGCGCCAAAGCAGATGACGGGCGGGTGCTGCTTTCCGTGGTCGGCCCCGGCGGCGCGGACCTCTTTCCAAAGAATCAGGCGAAAGATCCGGCGGTCATCCGGCTGACCGGTGCGTTGCGCCGCGTCGGCGACCCGACCGTGCCGTTGCAGATCGTCGGTGGACGGCGTTATCCGGTGACAGTGAATGCCACGTTGCGCATCGCGCCGGACCGGGTGGTCGCCGACGTGCTCACCGCGGCGCGCGGGGCACTGTTGGCGCGGTTTGGTTTCGACCATCGGGAAATCGGCGACCTGTTCGCCCGGATCGACCTGCTCGCCACGCTCCAGCAGACGCCCGGCGTGCTCGTCGCCACGGTCACGAAATTCGATTATCCCAACCTGGACGGCGACGACGTCGTCTGGCCGGAACTCCGGGACAACCAGGGCGTCCTGCTGCCCGCGTGGATCGCGTGGCTCGACGAAACCCAGCTCAAACTCACTGCCTCCTGACCCGCCCGCCATGCCCTACGACGCCGAAACGCTCTACGCCCTGCTGCCGCAATATCTGCACCTGCGCGATGCCCGCGAGGGCGGCCCGTTGCGCGCACTCGTGGGCATCCTCGCCGGACAGGCCGAACTGTTCGACGAAAACCTCGCGCAACTGCACGACGATCTCTTCATCGAAACCTGCGCCGACTGGGTGGCGCCGTACATCGGCGAAATGCTCGGCGTCCAACTGCTCCAGCCCGCGGGGAGTGCCATCAGTCCCCGCGCCGAGGTGGCCAACACCATCGGCTACCGCCGCCGCAAGGGCACGGCGCTCGTGCTCGAACAACTCGCGCGCGATGTCACCGGCTGGCCCGCGCGCGCGGTGGAGTTTTACGACCGGCTGGCTACGACGCAATTCCTCAACGCCACGCGCCCCGGCAACCTGAGCTTCGCGTCCGTGCGCGGGGCGGGGCGTCCGTCCCCGGGCGGCGCGGCGTTTGACACGACGCCTCGCACCGCCGAAGTGCGCGGCATCACGGCGCGGCGTGGGCGGTGGAACCTGCCAAACGTGGGTCTGTTCGTCTGGCGTCTCCAGCCGCAGTCCTCTACCCGCGCCGCCGCGTCGCCGGGGCCGGATGCCGCCTCGTTTTACGCGCACCCCGCCGGGGTGGACGCGCCCCTGCTACGGCTGCCCGATGAGGAAGGGGAATTCACGCAACTGGCCGAGCCTCGGCACCTGCCGGTTCCGATCACGCGCCGCGCGCTGGCCGAGGATTTGCAAGCCGCCGCGCCGACAATTTACGGCCCGGACCGCAGCCTGTTCATCGAATGGATCGACGCCGACCCCGCCGGGCATCCCAAGCTAGACGCGAAGCCCGCCCCGGTCCCGGCGAAAAACATCAAGGTGGCGGCTCTGGATGCCTGGCCAATCCTTACGCTCGGCCCGGACGACGTGGTTATCGATCCGGAAACGGGCCATGTCCGCTTCGGTCAACCACCGCAGGGGAAAGTGGTGCTCGTCACGTGTCAGCATGCGTTCAGCGCGAACGTCGGCGGCGGTGAATATGACCGCTCCGACGGGCTAGTGGCCGAACCCGACCAGACGCTCGACGCCTCGGCTGACCTGGCGGCGAAACTGACCGGCCTGACCGGTGCGACCATCCTCGAATTCAGCGACTCGGGCCGGTACGGCGGCGGTCTCGCGTTCAACTTACCCAAAGAAGGACGCGTTGTGCTCCGGGCTGCCAACGAAACGCGCGCCACGCTTGCGCCGACCGGCGAATGGACGGTGGCCGCTCCCGACGGCGGCGAGCTGGAACTCGACGGCCTGCTCGTGGCAGGCGGTCCGTTGCGCGTGACCGGCCACGCGACGCGCGTACGGCTCGCCCATTGCACGCTCGTGCCCAGCGCGACGGGGCCGAGCCTCGTCGTCGAATCGCCCGCCTGCGTCGTGGAAATCGCGTCGAGCATCCTTGGCGCCGTGCGGGTTAGCCATGGTGCTTGCGTCGAAATTGTCAATTCGATCATCGACGCGGGCAGCCCTTCAGGCAACGCTTTCAGCGCACCGGATGGCAAAACGTCGGGCGGCGCGCTTTCCCTCGACCGTACGACTGTCATTGGCCGCATCCGCGCGAGATCGCTCCCGTTGGTCACGAACTCGATCATCCACGCCCGGCCCGACCCCGACGAACTCACGGTGACGTGCGACCGCCGCCAGACGGGCTGCTTGCGCCACAGCCTCGTCCCGCCGGACGCGCGCACGCCGCGTCGGTTCAACTGTCTGCCGCTCCGGCAGGACGACCCCGACGCCTTCCGTCCCGTTTTCACGTCGTTGCGTTATGGTCATCCAGGTTATGCCCAGCTCAGCGACCGCACGCCGCTGACTCTGCGGCTTGCCGCCGATGATCGCGGCGAGCCGGGCGTATTCCACGACCTTTTCCAGCCGCAGCGCGAGGCCAACCTACGGACGCGTCTCGACGAATACATGCGTTTCGGGCTGCGGGCCGGCATCCTCCACGCGAGTTAACTTTTCCCTGCTCCCACCAAATCCATGAAAGCCGACATCTCCCGCATTTCGTTCGACCGCGCGAAGCACTACGCCGCCGTCGTCCAGCAACAGGGCCGCGTACAACTCGACGCCGACTGGAACGAACAAGCCGCCATCGCCCGCCACCACGTCGAAGCCAGCTTGCGCGATCTCATCGGTCCGCATGGCGCGCCCGCCGACACCGCCGGTTTCGGCCTCACGATTGCGCCTACAGACGGCGGCTCGGGCACCCTCAACGAGATCAGTCTGACGGCGGGTCGGTACTACGTGGACGGCATCCTGTGCGAAAACGAGGCGGACGTGACGTTTGCCGCGCAGCCCTCCTTGGCTGGTGCCAGCCTGCCGACCGGCGACGCGCTGCTCTATCTGGAGGTCTGGCGGCGCGTGGTTACCCCCCTCGACGATCCGGCGATGCGCGAGACGGCGCTGGGCGAAGCGGACACCGCCGTGCGGCTGCAAACCGTCTGGCAGGTCAAGGCTGTCCCGGCTGATGGCGTGACGATCCTGCCCAACGGTTTCCCGAATAATTGGGAGACGCTGACCGCTGCACCGACGGGCCGCATGAAGGCGGCCCTGCGCGATGTCAGCGAAGAAGAAGCCAGGGAGACGTTGATTGCTCCAGGTACTTTCGAGGGTTTGGATAACCAACTTTATCGGGTGGAGGTCCACGCCGGGGGCGACCTCAGCACGGCGGTTTTCAAATGGTCGCGCGACAACGGCGTGGTGACGACGGCGGTCACGACGTACGACAAACACACGTTCACAGTGCAAAGTCTGGGCCGCGACGCCGCCCTCGGTTTCGCCGCCGGGCAATGGGTCGAGATCGGCAGCGTGGCCGACGAACTCGCCGGGCGTTCGTGGCCGCTGACGCGCGTGATCGACGTGGTCGAGGACGCCCTCCAGATCGTGCTCGACAGCAGCGTGGATCTCACCGGCCTCGGCCCGGCGCAAACCCTGCGCTTGCGCCGTTGGGACGGCGTGCTGCCGGGCTCGGAGGCCGCGCGCAAGGACCAGCCGCTGACGGATGCTTCAGAGTTGGAAGCCGGGGTTTCCGTGACCTTCGAGGACGGCACCTTCCGGCCCGGGGACTATTGGCTTGTCCCCGCGCGAGCTGATGGCGCCGCCATCTATTGGCCGGGGGACACCTCGCAGCCGCCGCAGGGCGTGGAGCGCCATTACGCGCCGCTGGTCATTGTGGCTAGCGCAGCCAGCCAGCCGCAGGTAACGAAGGACTTGCGGCGGCTTTTTACCGCGCTGACCGCCGACGTTGCGCCAACGGCAGCGCCCAAAGCAATCCACCTCAACTCCTTTTCGCTGGGCGAGCCGGGCACGAACGCGCCGCTGACGTACCAAACTTTCATCACCAAAGGGCTGTACTTCGATTTCTCCGATGCTATTGCCGGTCGTTGCGCGAATGACGGATCGTTCGAGGTGACGCTCGAACAGGTGACCGCTGATCTGTCCAGCACGGTCAGCCGGATGCACGGCAGCGTGACGATCTCCCGGAACCGGGCGGTTTGGATGCCCCGTACCCCCACGCTGCCGATCAGGCCACCAACCTTCAGCGCAGCATCCGAAGCCCAGGCTGGTTCCATCATCAAGCCGCCCGATCCGGTTTATATCGTAAGGGTGACGCTGCGTGGCTCGATGCTCTGGAGTGCGAACGACGATAACCCGAGGCTTTACCTCGACGGGACAACGTTGCGGCAGGATGACGGCTATAAATTCCCAAGTGGGATTGGCGTCGCCGCGAGCGATTTCAACGCCTTTTTCGTTCTAAACTCAAACCTTTCCTAACTCATTTTAGTAGTGGTTCCAGACGGCTTCTAAAACGGGGCTGGTTTTCACGCAGTTCCGCGAGATGACCGCGCCCTTAGCCCGGATATTTCACAGCTTGTTCGTGGCTGACACGATGTAGGGTCGAGTAGACCTCTTCCCTAATTGCGACTATCCACAAAGCGTCTGTCATCTGAGCGAGTCTGGCGAGCCGAAGGACCTTCCCACGCGGCGCCCCGGCCCACGCCCTCTGCCCGTTCTTGTATTGTGAAAGAGGTCTATTACTTGCCAGTCGCCATCTTTTACGGTTTCCGTCCGCAAACTCGTGTCGAGTTCAAAAATTTTCGCGTGGGACGCAACAGTTTTCTGGCCTCGTTCAATCTCGGGAAGATGCTCGCTTGGAGGACGATGAACACGCAAAGTCGAAATGCCCGGACGTTATGGTCCAGTTGTGCACACCGACACGTCAGTCGCCCACAGCCGATGACCGAACTGATCTCCGCACCAGCTACGGTAACGTGGCCCGCAGGCGAAAGAAAGCGGCTGCGGAATCCTTCAAAGGCGCGGGACTGCGAAAGAGCAGTTCCTCCGTGGAAGTGCCGTCGAGCGGCGTGGTCGAAACGAGCACCCCACGCCCATCCCAATTGCTGGCCGCCGGATCGTTCGTGACTTCGAGCGTCAGAGGGATGCTGCCCGCATCCGTCCGGCGGACGAAGCGAATCGCGGCAAAGGTTTTCCGCGTGTTGTCCGCCGGGTCCACGAAACGCTCCGCTCCGATGGTGAGCAACGCGGCACCGTCGGCGACGTGGGGATCGCGGTTGGCGACGTACTCCAGTAGGGTCGGGATGCCGTCGCCATCGGCGTCGCCCATGGGGTCGGCTTCGGCCAGCGTCAAACCGGGATGCTCGCTGATCCAAGCGGCAGAGAAGGGCGAATCGTCTAGGATCGTCAGGCTCACGGCGTTCTGCGGGCTGGCGGGTGCCGCGTAGTTCGTGGAGGACGAAAGCACGAGGGTGATAGTCTCGGTACCCTCCAGCGGGTTGTAGTCCGTGAGCGGGGTAAGCGTGAGGGTGGCGGCGGTCGTGCCCGCTGGGATCGTCAGGCTTGTCCAACTGTTCGGGTACACGCCGTAATCCAAGCCCGCCAGGGCCGTGCCGCCGAGCGTGTAGAACAGCGTCGTGTCGAGGGGCACGCTGTTGGACAAGGTGAAACGCACCACGGCGGGGACGCTGCCGCGCTCGTTGGCGACGGAATTGACGGCGGCGAGGCTGACCGTGGGGGGCGGCGACAGCAGCAGGTTCAGCACGATCAGCCCGGACGAGGCTCCGTAGCCATCCACGGCAATCGAGTACGTCACGCCGCTACGGACGCGCAGGTTGAGCAGGCTGGTGAGATTGCCGCCGCCGTCGTCGTTTGCGCCGAGCTGGGTCAGGGCGTTGACGCTCGTGCCGGTGTAAACGGCTAGGAGCGTGTCGAAATTGCTGCCGCGCGTGTGGATCTGCACCACGCCATCGCGCGGGGCGGTCCAGCGCCACCAGACGGAGTGCGCGCCGGTCGTGGAGGCGTGGCTCGGTTCGCCGGATTCGTGGGTTGCGCCGACGTTGGTGCCGGTCGCGGTGGCCTGCGTGCCAGTCAGGACGACGGCCCCGTTGAAGGCATCGTTGGCGGGCGCTTCGGCGATGGTGATGATCGCCTGGCTGTTCGTGCCCACGAGGTACGCGTCGGAGGAAACGACGCTGGCGATGACGGTCTCGCCGCCGTCGGCCACGGAATCGGCCACCGGGGTGATGATGACGAGGGCGGCGGTCTGACCTTCCGGGATCAACAGATGGCCTGTGCCAGTCGCGGGGTCGTAGCTGGCCAACCCGGAGAGGGTGTAGTCCGCTCCGGGGTTGCCGGGGGCCGTGGCGGTGCCGGTGAAGGCCAGTGTCACGTCTTGGCCGCCCGCCGGGGCGTAGCCGTTGAGCTGCACGGTAAAGGTGCCGGGGTCCAGCGTGGTCTCGTTCGCGCTGGCGTCGGAGGCCGCGACGGAGACGGTGCGCGGGCCGTCGCCGCTGACGAACGGCGTGGCCGAGAGCGTCAGTTCGTCGAGGCGGTTGTTGCCGGAGGTGCTGGTCGCGCCGGAGAGGGTGTAGCGCAGGGTGACATCGGGCGCGTTGGTCAGTTCCGGCAGCCCGGAGAAATCGACCTGCCGCTGCACGAACGAGGTGTTCGTGGTGGCGGTGTTGAGGCCCGGCAGGGGGTTGAAATTAACGCCGTCGATGCTGGCGGACCAAACCCCCGTGGTGAAGCCACCGCTCGTGCCGCGCGTAGCGAAGTTTGCCCGCAAGGCGGTGTAGCCGGACATGGACACGTGGAAGTCGATCCAGGAATTGTTGCCGCCGCTGCCGACCAGGGCCAGGGCCAGGCCGGACGTGCCTGTGAACGAGTTGATCGTGCCCAGCCAGCCGGAGAACGAGAGCGTGCCGGTGCCGGTGTTGGCCGCCAGCGGGTTGGCGTAGGGCACGCCCGAGTTAAAACTCCAGTAGGCGGGCAGGCCGGGGGCGTCGCTGATCGTGAGGGTAGCCGTCGAGGAAGCGTCCGGCACGACGGTGTAGCCCGCACCCTCTCGCAGGGTCGCCACGGCGGTTTCGGTCGGCTCCGGGACGTTGTCGTTGACGGGTGTCAGCGTGACGAGAGCCGTGGAGAAATTTGCTGGCACGACCACGCTGCCCTGGCCGGTGGCGGGGTCGTAGGTCACGCCCGCACCGCCCAGGCTGTACTCGTTGAGATCGGCGGTGCCGGACATGGTGAACTGCACCGGCAGGCCGCCCTCGCCCGCGAACTGGTTGAGCGCGACCTGGAAGGACGCCGGGGTGGCAGGCGCTTCCACCGCCGAAGCGGCGACGGCCACGGCGTGCGCGATGGGGCGGCTGCCGCTGACGTTGGGCGTGCCCGTGCCCCAGATAGCCGTGGCCCACTCGGGGTGGTCGATGAACGGGTTGCGGTTGTGCTGGTAATCGCTGTAGATGAGATCGTTGCGGGCTCGCTCGGCGTCGTCGGGAGGGTATTGTGCGTTCCACACCAGCAGGGTGCTCAGGCGACCCATCTGGGAGCCGGTCGGCGGGAAGGACACCAGATCCATGTCGGTGGTCTGCGGAACCGAGCCGTCGTAAACCACGTCCATGTAGAACAGGGCGCGGGCGATGGCACCGCGTTCCTGGGGCGGGGGTTGGAAGGAATCCGAGTCGAGGCTGGTCTGCGGGGCAAGCGAGCTGGCGGGGATGCGGTAGCCAGGGTCGCCGGGATCGCTCTCGTCGTAGTAGAGGCTGGCCCGGAGGGCGTTGACGGAGGGGTCCGTCGGAACAACGTGGAAGAGGTCGCTGTCGTCCGGTCCGGCCTGATCGGAGTTGCCGCGCGAGCGGGGCCAGAGGTGCTCGCGGTTCCAGCCCGACCCGGTGGGCACGGAGGTGTGCGAGTAGGTCAGGAGGATGTTCGACGGGTTGGCCGGATCGCGCCAGAGGACCGTGAGCGGCGGGATCAGGTTCGTGTAGCCAATCGTCGTGTGGTTGGCCACAATGTTGTGCAACGCCTGTTTGAGGGGACCGCCCGTCAGGTCGGTGGCGGCGGCGTAGTAGCCGGGGGGCGGATCGGCGTGGAGCCGCACGGATGCCAGCAGCAGGCCGCCGATGATTCCGCCGAGAGCTGCCACCCACGGCAAACCTCCCCTGGCTCGTGGAAGTCGAAGAAACACGCGCGGAATAAATCGCCGAAAATCGCGCGAAGGACAAGCCAAATTTCGGGCGGAAACCAGTGGACGCCAGCACTCTTTCCGCGCGGAACGCCTTCGGAGGCGGGAACGCGGGCGGCTTGGCAGGAATGCGTCGGCGCGTCCGGGCGCGGCGACGAACTTGGGCGTGATCGGTGGGTCCACGACGTTCAACACCGTGGACATTGCGGCGTTTGTGCCGGAGCCGGGGACGTACGCATTGTGCATGGCCGGGGCGCTGGGCCTGGGCCCAATGCTGGCGCGCTGACCGAGCGGTCAGCGCGCACCACGTGGATCGTAGGGCAACCGTCCCCGGTTGCCGACACTGGTTGCGTCGAATGCTTTTGCATTCTTGCGCTGCTACATCAGGAAAGAACGTGTGATACCACTGATGACATGAGGGCGTTGAATAAGAAGTCTGTCACCCTGGACGAGCCTTGCGAGCCGAAAGCCGAAGCGAAGCGGAGACAGACGTGGTCAAACCTTCCCACGCTCCGCTCACGGCACCACGACCCGGTAGAACCGTTCCGTATTCGGGAAGCCGCCGGTTTGCGAGCCGTCGTCGGTTAGCGACAACGGGCCGCTCGTGCCGGCCAGCGTGGGCAACAGTCCTTGCCAAGGGCCATCGCTGCCAGGAGTGTTGCTCCATTGCACCTGATACGTCAGCCCCGGCTGGCTGTCCCATTGGACGGTAAATCCGCCCGCCGTCCAGGGCAGCGCTTTGAGATGGAGTTCACAGTCGGCATTCGGGATGGCGTTGGTCACAAAAAGGTCGCTCAGATCGAGCGAGGTCGCCGCGCCGCCGAGCAACGGGCCGACGCCGAAGATTTTTTGCAGCGTCCGCAATGTAGAGCCGTGCGTGTAGCGCAGGCTGTTATGATAGCCGCCGCCCTTGGCCTGCGCGGAAAGCACAATCAGTCCAATCGGGCCGTCGCTGCTCGCGTAGCTGCCCTCGTCCCAGACGATGATGAGCAGGCCGTCGTTGCGATAGGCCGCCGATTGCAGGATCGCGGGCACGGTCTGCGCCAGCCAGTCGTCACCCTGCCGGATCGCGTTGTACGCCGGGGGCGCGGCGTCGTGCATGTCGTTGATCAGGTTCGGCGTGATAAAATTGTACCGGGCAACGTGGTTGTCGATGAGGTCGCCGCCTAGCTCCGCAAAAGGCCGCACGGCGGTAACGACCTCTCCGCTGGTGAGTACATCATCGAAGAACACAAACGGGTTGTGCCGAACGGCGTAGGGATAGCAATCTTCCGTGACCGGTGAGGCGCAGGGCAGATCTTCCTGATAGGTGCGCCACGGGATGCCCGCCCGGCGCAACTCGGCGACGAGATGGTCCGACGTAGCTTGGTGGTTGATCGCAGGTGGGTTGCTGTTGTAGATGCCAAAGTTCGTGCCCGCTTCGAGCCAGAGATAGTTCGGCTCGCTCGGATGCAGCCCCGCCGGGTTGCAGTAGCCTTCGGCGTAGGAGGCCATCGGCAACAGGAAATTGTTGAGGTACGGGGCGTCCGCGCTGCCCTTGATCTCCGACCAGTTGCGGTTCTCCATCAGGATCACAAAGACCGTACTGTTGGCGCTCAGGCCGGACGCGTGCGCGGGGGAGCCTGCCCCGGCCAGCACGAGCAACCAGAGCACAGCGAAGCAGATTTGTGTTGGCAGACGCATGCGCGGCGGGGAAGGGGGCGATGTGCGGGGACGATTCCAAGTGGTCATACCCGTTCGGCGCGTGCTTGGAAAGCTGATTTGTAAGGATTTGTCGCGCACGGCAGCACGAAGCGCGTCAACCAATGGCAGATCTCGTGATGATGGAGGCTGCCAGGCTGGTGGAGTAGCGAGGGCCACTCGGGCAACAGATTCGCACTTTGCCGTGGGTTCAGGCGCACCGCCGACGCTACGACACCGTTTCCAGGCGGTAATTCGGGTTGCTGTCGGGGCCGGGCTGGGCGTTCGACACGGCAATGGTGTCCTCGCCGTCCGGCCACAGGAACGCGACACGGGCCATCTCTGCGGGCGTCACGTTGCTGGCGGGTTTGAAGACGAGCGAACGCTTGTCGGCGGCAAGTTCAAACCTGCCGCGGGCGATGCGCTGTTTATCGGCGTCGAGCACGGCACAGGTGTCGGTTTTTCCGTCTTCCATGCTGTAGTGTGCAAAGATTTCTGATTAGCGCGCGAACTCACATCTCGTATCGGTTCCTACCGGAAATCTGGCCAGCAAACGGGTTCACGTCCTGACCGCCAGCAACCGCCCGACCGCCGCCAGCAGTAGCGGAAAATCCACCGGCTTGGTCAGGTGTTCGTCGTACCCCGCCGCTCGGCTCTGCCGCATGTCCTCCTCCATGCCGTAGCCACTCAACGCGACCGCCGGAACCTGGCCAAACTCGCGCAACTTTGCCAGCAACCCCAATCCCGAACCGTCTGGCAGCCCGAGGTCGCTCACGATCAGGTCAAATCGGTTTTGTCGCGCGGTTTCGATGGCCGTCTCGCAGCTCACGGCGGTCAACACGCGATATCCCAGCCGCGTCAACAGGCGCGACATGACGCTGAGCGTGTCGGCATGATCATCCACCAGCAACAACGTCTCGGCGTGGTTCCCGGCGTCGGCTTGCGCGGTGGCAGGTGCCGCCGGCCCCCCCGCGCCAACTTCCTGCGAGAGCAGTGGTAACCGCAGGGCGACCTGCGTGCCCCGGTTCGGTCCGGCGCTCGTCACGCGCACACTCCCCTCGTGCAACTCGACGGCAGCCTTCGTGATAGCCAGTCCCAACCCCAGGCCGCCGTACTTCGCGGTGATGCCCGAGCCGCCTTGCTCGAACGCGCCGAAAACCCGCGGCAACGCCTCCGCCTGGATACCCACGCCAGTGTCGGAAATTTCCACCTCGATCCGGTCGCCTTCCACCAGACGCGTGCAGATGTCGATGCGTCCGCCGTGCGGCGTGAATTTGACGGCATTTTTGAGCACGTTCCAGATCGCCTGCTGGAGCCGCGCAGAGTCGCCTAGCACCGTCGCGTTCGGCGCGGCGAGTTCCAGCGTGAGCGTGTGCGCCTCGCGGGCCACGTCCTCCGCGCAGATGTCCACCGCGCTGCGCATGATGGCGTGCAGGTCCAGCGGCTCGCGTTGCAGGCTCAGCTTGCCGCTGATGACCCGGCTAAAGTCGAGCAGGTCGTCGATGAGCCGTGCCTCCAGCCGCACGTTGCGCAGCACAACGCCGAGGTCTTGCCGCGCCTCGGCGGGCAACCGGTCGTCGCCCGCCAGTTCCGATACCAGCGCCAGCACGGGGTTGAGCGGCGTGCGCAACTCGTGGCTGAGCATCGCCAGGAACCGGTCCTTCGCGGCGCTGGCGTTCTGCACGCTGGCGAACAGCGTGGCTTTTTCGATGCCCACGACTGCCTGCGCGGCGATGCTAAAAACGATCCGCTCGCTGCGTTCGGTAAAGGCGTTGCGCGCCGCGCTGCCGAACACCATCGCGCCGAGGGTCTGCGTCTCGCTCGCCACCGGGATCGTCAGGCAGCTTTGCAACTCGAAGCGTCCCGCCAGCGCCCGCGCGAAATCCGATTCTCCGCAGGAAGCCACCGGTGCTTCCCCGGCGGTGGCATGGAGTTCGGCGCGCGCCGCAAAATCTTGTCCAAAAAAGTCTATTCCAGCCTGCACCGTCAGCCCGTCAAGCGCCGCCCGCGCCGGGCCGGATGCCACTTGCAGCCGCCAATTGCCGCCGGTCTCGTCCCGGTGAAAGAACGCGCCAAAATCCGCGCCGGTCAGGTCCGTCGTGGCGTCGATGATCGCTTGCAGCAGCGTCGTGAGGTCGAGCTGCGAGGCGACGAGCAGTCCGACCCGATGCAGGGTTTCCAACTCGTCGTACAGGGCGAGCACGCCGGTGTTCGTCTCAGACAGCTCACGGTTGACGTGCGCCAGATCGTCCTCGCGGGTATGCACGTCGTCCAGCGCGCGCAGCAATTCCTGGTTCTGGAACTGCAATTCTTGCAACGGGTTGGCGGGCGGCTCGGCGGCGATGCGGTCCACGGCCGCCTGGATTTTTGGTGCGGGCAGCGCCGGTTTGCCCGCCGGAAACCGCTTGCGCATCGTCACGCCCGTCGCGCCGGGCCGGGAGTCGATCTCCAGCGCATCCATCAATCGGCCCGCCCCGGCCAGCCCGAGGCCCAGCCCGCCCGTGGTCGAACGGCGCTCCCCGGGCGGCGGGATGCCCGGCCCTTGGTCGCGTACCGTCACGACGAAAAATTGCTCCTCCGCGCCCTTGCGCCCGAGCGGTTCCTTGCGGCGGCTCGTTTCCACCGCGAACTCGATTCGCCCGCCCCCGGCGTATTCAACGGCGTTGCGGACGATCTCTGACACGGCAGTGGCAACGTGGGTTTGTTCCTGCGTGGAGAGCCCGAGCGCCGCCGCCAACTGGCGCGCCCGCTGCCGACAAAGGATCACGTCCGTTTCCAGTCGGATTTCCAGCGTCAACAATCGGAGGCGGGATGGGGTGCTCACTTCAAGATGTTTTCACGACGGCCACCGTCGCATCGTCGGTGCCGCGGTTTTGGTCACGGTACAGCAAACCCGCGAGCAGGCTAGGGTGTCGTCCGAGCACTGCGCCGTAACCGTTCGGCCCGCGTTGCGTTTTCAGGCCGTCGCTGTGCATGATGAGTACGCCACCGCGCGGCCAGGCGTAGGAAAATTCCTGGATTTTCTCGCTGCGCAGGCCCGCGGTGCCGTTCATGGAAACCATGCTCTGCGACCCCGCAGGCGTCAGCACGCTGGCGGCAATGTTGCCCACCCCGACGTAACGCAACGTTTCGCGGGCAAGGTCGATCTCAGCCACCGCCACCGCCGCGCCGCGCGTGGGCCGCAGCGCCTCGTGGATCGTGGCCATCAGCGCGGGCAACGTGCGTTCCCGTCCCGCGTCGAACGTCTCTATCGCTTTCCGCGATGCCTCGGCGGCGGCGGGGCCGTGCCCGAGGCCATCGGCGATGATGACCCGCGCCCGGCCCGCCGGACTTTCTTGAAAGCACCAACTGTCGCCCGAGACGGTTTCGCCCTGCATCGGCAGATTCACCGCGCCCACCAGCCAGCGTCCGGCCTGGCTGGAAGTCGGTGGCTTCGACCAAATTTGACTGAGCAGCACCGTGCCCTGACCCGGTTGGGAATAAACTTCGAAGACGTGCGAGGCCCGTTCGACGGCTCCCAGACCCGTGCCGGGGGTGCCTGTCGTGGAAAAGCCGTCGCGCATGAACGCGCTGAAGTTGGCCGTGCCCGGCCCACGGTCGAGCGCGAGGATTTCTACGCCGGTCTCGCGGTCGCTGCCACCTATCTTGCGCAGCAGCAGGCAGCCGCCCCGTGCGGTGTGCAGGTCGAGGTTGTTGGCGAGTTCGGTGATGACCAAGGCGATCCGCCCGACGTGCTCCTCTTTGCCGCCCGCCTCGCGTGCCCAGACGCGCGCTTGTCGTCGCGCCTCCCCGGCCTGACTCTTGTCGGTCACGGGGATGAGCAAGGAGGGGTGCATGGGGAAAGTTGGAAGTGGGAGGGCGGAACGCGGAAGTAGGAAGTCGAAATGTGGAAGGGGAGATGAATGCAGACTGAATTCGTGCTTGGAAAGAGCGTTTTGGAATTGCTACTTCCGCGTTCCCATTTCCCACTTCTCCTCACTTCCATCTGGTGATCGTCACCCGCGTGCCCTCGCCCGGCTTCGACACCAGCTCGAAATCGTTGACCAGCCGCTTCGCGCCGCCCAACCCCAGGCCCATGCCGCCGCCGCTCGTGTAGCCGTCCCTCATCGCCTGCGCGATGTCCGCGATGCCCGGCCCGTGATCCTCGAACGTCACCCGTAGCCCGCGCCGGATTCCTTCCTGCAACGACTCCAGCCGCACCTCGCCGCCGCCACCGTACACCAGGAGGTTGCGCCCCAACTCGCTGGCCGCCGTGACGATCTTCGTCTGGTCCACCAGCGAAAACTTGAGCGCCACGGACCCCTCCCGCACGGCTTGGCGCACGCGCACGATGTCGCTCTCCACCTTGACGGAGAGGACGTGGGTTTGGAGGACAGCCATTGCCTGGAGAAAGACCGCGGTTACATCCGGCGCAGCAGCGCCAAACCCCGGGCGGGGTTGAGTGCCGTGTGCACCCCGTCCAGCGTCAACCCCAGTTCCACCAGCGTGATCGCCACCGCCGGTTGCATCCCCACCACGACCGTTTTCGCGTCCAGCACGCTTGCCAGCGTCGAAATGTTGCTCAACATCCGCCCGATGAACGAATCCACGATCTCTAGGCTGGAGATATCGATGAGCACGCCCTTCACACCGGTTTCGCTGATCCGCGTGGTGAGATCGTCCTGCAATTGCATGGCCAGCCGGTCGTGCATGTCGACCTGGATCGTGACGAGCAAAATCTCGTCGATCTGCAAGATGGGAATGCGGTCCTGCATGGCTCGGGCCGTCCGTTATTTGTGTTCCGGGTCGCGGGTGACGCGGTAGCCCGAACGCGTGAGCGCCGTGCGCAGTGCCTCGGCCATCGTGGCTTTGGTCGTCACCGTGCTCAGGTCGATGGCTAGGTGGACCATCGTTTGCGCGATCTGCGGGCGGATGCCCGAGATGATGCAATCCGCGCCCATCAGCCTCGCGGCAGCCACGGTCTTGAGCAGGTGCTGGGCGACGAGTGTGTCGACGGTCGGCACGCCCGTGATGTCGATGATGGCGATCTCCGACCCCGTCTCGACAATGCGCTGGAGCAGTGTCTCCATTACCACGCTCGTGCGTGCGCTGTCCAACGTGCCGATGAGCGGCAGCGCCAGGATGCCGTCCCAGAGTTTGACCACCGGTGTGGAGAGTTCCAGCATGTCCTCCTGCTGGCGCACGATCACTTCCTCGCGCGACTGCTGGAAGACCTCCGTGGTATGCAAGGCGAGCTTGTCGAGCAGCGTGTTAAGCTCCCAAGTGTCCGCGAAGCCTTGTTGCGCGGTTTTGCCTTCTTGGCGCAGTCGGCTCGTCAGCGGTTCCTTGAGTGAGAGCACAAAGGTCGCTGTCTCGCTGGGCGAGAAGCCCATCCGCCCGCGGTTGCGCGAAAGGTCGTTCAATACCTCCAGCGTCCCTTCCCAGGCCGGGGCCTTGATGTTGACGAGGTCGCCATCGGATACCGCCTGCTCGAAACGCCGCAAAAACTCGGCGGACTGTTCGCGCAGTTCGTCTTCCTTGATCAGGTCGCGCCGCATGGTTTCGGCACCGAGCTGGGCCGCTAGCCACTCATTGAGCAGGGGTTGACGGGATGTTTTCAGCAGTTGAATGAGGCGAGGGTTACTCATGGCAGCGGCAACGGCGGGAATAGCTCCCACCGTAGCAGGAGAAAGGCTGGCGTCACTCGAAATCTGCCGTTTCACCGGCGCAAACGACCTTCTTTTTATCAAACCGCCGCAGCAACTTCCTGCGAATGAGGAGGCAAGCTCCAGCGGCCATCTGAGCCTGCTTCTGTTGTACCCCTTTTGCGCTCATGACTTCACCTTTTCAACGTTTCGAGATGCCTCGCATCATCGTCGCGGACGACCACGAGTGGATTCGCCAAATCCTCGTGGACGTGGTCCGCCAGACCCTGCCCGAGTCCTCCGTGGTGGAAACGGCAGACGGTTTGCAGGCGCTCAAGGCTTACCGGCGCGGTTGCAGCTTCCTGGTGACCAACCACGCCATGCCGCACATGGATGGCATGACGCTCATTCGCCAGGTGCGCAAGCAGAGTCCGCACCTGCCCATTGCGATGGTTTCGATCCACCCGGAAGCGGAAAAAGACGCCGTCGAAGCCGGGGCCAATTGGTTCATCCCCAAAGAGCAGATCATGGAGCGGTTGCCCCGGCTGCTGCGGAAGTACGCCGGGCTGCATGGGCTTGCCTTCGACCGGGAGGACGAGCAGTTGAGCGTTCTTTGAACGCTCGTCAGGCCTCGCTCAGGCTTTCCTGGGGCCGGTGGAAGTCGTCCAGCTTGTGCGGCAGCGCTTCGTTGGCGGCTGGCCAGTGGAACCACACCCGGAAGGTCTGTCCGTCGAGGATCGCGCCGACGTAACGCTTTTCCAGCGCCTCCCGGCGGTTGGTCAGCCCGAACGCCCCCGTCACGAAGTCCGCCACCACTGTCAGGCCGAAACCCGAGCCGGTCGAGGACATCGCCGGCTCGAACAAGGTGAACAAGCTCTGGCCGATGCCTTTATCGACGCTGTCGCCGCCCTCGGGCAGCAGCCCGCGCAGGAACGCGGCGTCCGCTTCGGTCACCGTGTTGGAGAGTACGAAGCGCAGGCAATCCCCCGTCGCATCCGGCACGGGAAAGACGGCCATATCTAGCCGGTCGCCCGCCAGGTGGCGGCAGGCGTTGTTGGCCAGGTTATAGAAGATCCGGTCCACCGCCGCGCTCTCCAGGCAACACTCTGTCAGTGCGCCCCGGTAGCGGCAGTCCAGGAACATGCGCACCGGATTGGGCTGCACGTCGAGTCCGACGACTGAGCATTGCCACTTGTCCAAGATGAGCTGCATGTCGTGGCTCTTGCGTGTGTGGTCGGCCTGGCGGCGCGAATCGTCTAGCCCGACCAACGCGCTGCGCATGATCTTGAGGTGGTCACGCGCGAGGACGAACAAGGAGTTAAGATCGCTGGTCAGCTGCGGCAGCAGGTTCGCCAGTTGCAGCCGCCCGAGCAGGGCACTCAGAGCACCGCCGCGCAGGTCGTGCAAGGCCTTGGACAGATTTTCACTGGTGCCATGTACGGTGGAGGCAGCGCCGATTTCGCGCACTTCGTCGATGAGCACATCCAGGTTATGGCGTTGCGTCCAGCGGTCCACGGCGAGCCATTTCTGGGCATCGTCCGTGGCCGAGTCGGCGATCAGGTAAAGCAACTCCGTCAAATCGTCGTAGAGACGGCGGATGAGAGTCTGGTCGCGCTCGGCCAGTTGACCGAGGGCCACGCACAGGTCATCCGCCGTGTAGCGTACCTGTCGGAAGTTGCGCAGCCGCAACGGTGCCAATGCCAGGAGTGCCGCGTCGATTGGCGTGGCGGAGCCTGTTGAATAATCGACAGATGGAGAAGACACCCGCATGGAAAATTATTGTTTGCAGACAAACTTGCAAACCCCGATTCGGCGCGAGCGGAAAGGCCGGATTGCCGAATGTTGCAGCGGGTTGCAAAATGATTGAGCGGGTGGATGGCGACCTCCGGGCGCCATGGGTGCCACTGCGGCGCAGCCGCCCGACTCTGTTACGCTCAATCACTTTGAAACCGCTGTAGTGCAGGCGTCAAAGGGCAAATCAGGTGGCCGGTACCTCTCGTGCCGTGGCAAAACGCCACCGCGTGGCGGCCCGGTCGTCGGGCGCATCGACGGACCTGCGGCGAAGCCATCAAAAGACGTTCGTGGATCACCCTCTCGCGGGTCGCAAATAAAACAGCGCGAACACCCCCGCGCAGATCAGCAGCGACCCCACCCACTTGAACGTCCAACCCGGGTCGCGCAGGATCTGTACCGTGCTCTGGTCGGTGTTTTCGGGATTCCACTGTGCCTGCGACATCTTGTAGGTCAACCCGGTGAACGTGTTCCACCAGTGGCCGGGAAAATTGAACGGCTCGTTCATCGAGCAACTGCCCCGGCCCTCGCCGCCCTCGATGTCCGTCACCTTGAGGTTGCTCTTGAAACTGGCCGGGGTGTCGGTGCCCTCGTTGAAAGTCACCTCGAAGCTCTCCAACTGCACGCCGATGGGCATCCCGTGGACCATGAAGTCGTAGGCCAGTTGCGTCGGCCTCGGCGTGGTGGGCAACGTCACCTGCCAGCCTGACGCCGCCCACTGCTCATGTGTTTTGCCGCCTTGGCTTAACCGCACCAGAACGCCCTCGCCGTGGCTGGTGACGGTCATGCCGTCCACGCTGCCCCCGCCGCCCCCGGCCACCACGCGCGGGTCACCGCTGGTGGCGGACTGGTCGGCGGTCGACTTGGGCGGCGCTTCCTTCACCGGATGAAAAACCGTGCGCGCCAGCGCCGCCGGGATGGCCTGGACGGCCTCCAGCCGCCAGTCCATCCAGCCGGTCGGGATCGGCTCGCCGGGTTTCAGTGTGCCGCGTGTCCCGGCGGGGTTGGCGCGGGATTTAAGCGTGTAAGTCAAGGTGCCCCGTGCGTCACAGTAGAGCACGGCCTGGTTCCCGGCCTGCGTGCCCGCGCCCATCGGCGGCGGGGTGCCGGGCGCGGAGGCGGGTGCCGCCGGGGCGGGCGGAGCGTCCTCGCCGGCAGGCAAATTACCCGTGACGCGCACCATCACCGCCGGGTTGCGAGCGTCGGGCGACGCCGTGGCCGGTTTGCCGTCCTGCATCACGAAATCCGGCCAGTAGTCCTCGATCCGCACGCTCAGGCCCGACCCGCTCAGGCTTTCGTCCTTGCCACGGTCGGCGTCGAGATCAAATGACCACGTTGCCCCGCGCCAATCGACGAACACGGTCTTTTTACCGCTCGCGGCCTCGACGCTCAGGCGTACGGTCGCGCCCGAGGGCACGCTGCCCGGCGCGGGCACGGTGATGAGTTGCGACGGACTCAGCGCCAGTGCGACGAACGCCTCGTTGACCGTTGGGACTGCCAAGGTCGTGGCCGCTGTTGTCGCCGGGACGTTCGTGTCGGGCGCGGCAGTTTCCGGGGCCACGCCCTTGCGCAGTTGCACGCTCGCCAGGCCCGAAAGATCCAGCGTGCCGTGGTCCGGGTCCCCGGCGAGCAACCACTGGTCGAGCGTCGCGCCGACGCGCTGGGTCACCAGCCGCACGCGCACCGCCGGTTGCGCGTCCGCTGCCGCTGCCGCCGCCTTGTCCGCCGGGACGGCCTGCGGCTCGAAACCGGCGTTGATCAGCGGCGCATAGTCTACCAGTTGAATGTCCCAGCCGCCCTCGGTCTTGCCCAATGACCAAGGACGAGCGGGCGTTGGTTTGCGCCCGATGATTTCCACCGGGTACTGCCGCGCCTCGACGCCCGGTTCCTCGACGCGCAGCACGCGCTGGTCGATGATGAGCTGGTTGTTCGGCGGCTGGCCCTTGAAGACGGTCATCGTGCCCTCGATGCCCCAGCCGCGCCCGATCATCGCGCCGACGAGCAGCGTGATGATGCCGAGGTGCGTGATGAGGAAGCCCGTGTGATGGCGTTTCCACGGCAACCGCGAAAACGCGGCGCACGCGAGGTTCACGCACAGGACGGTCAGCCACAGGTTGAACCACCACGCGTTGTAGATGTAGGCGCGGGCGACCTTGGCGTCGAAGCTGGTTTCGTAGATCGTCCCGGCGACGCTGGCGACGATGATGACGCTCAGCAGCACGACGGCGAGCTTGACCGACGCGAAGAACTTGAACAACGGGTGCCGCTGCCACGCGGGCCGCCCCGAGGGCATTGGCGGACGTGCGGAGGCTGGTGAAACGGAGGCAGGATTTTCGGGGGCGGCAGCCGGGGCGGACATGACGTCGGGAAGATACAGGGGTTTTCCCCGGGGGCAAAATGCCGTCGTCACCCGCCTCTGGTCGGGAGCGGGAGTCGGCCACCTTCGCGCTCGGCACGCAAAAAGTCACCGGGCGTCAGGACCAGCAAGCCGTAGATCGTTGTGCCGAGCAATTCTCGGAAGTCACGTCGGTCAAGCGTCAACAGAACATCAGCGCAAGCAAGGGCGCTAAAGAGCACCGGCTTGTCCTTGGACGCCTCGAAAGCGATTGGCCAATCGAAAGTGAGTTGGTCGTTGGTGACGGCCAAGCATGTGCGCAGCCCGTGCCAAGATTGGGTGAAAGCAGGAGATTTGCCGATCAAATTACCGCGCGTTTCACGCAACACCCATGGCGAAACTAATAATCGCCAGCATTGATGCTCCGCCAAACGAAAAATCTCGCGCGAAGCGCCGATCTCCGACAGACAGGCAGCTAAGACGACGCTGGTGTCGAGAAAGATCCTCAATTTCCAGCCCGGAAACATGAGCCGTCAACCTCATCCTCGGCGAGCATGGCCGCCACCTCCGCGTCGGAGTAAATTCGCACCGCTGGTAAGGCGCGCTCTCGACGAATCGCCACCGCCAAAGAATGAAATAATTGCTCCTTTTCCGAGGCGGAAAGTGCTTCGGCGGCGGCTTCGATTTCGGCCAGCGTGCTCATCCCCGCCAATATGCCGGGCGGCGGCACGTCTGGCAAATCAATCCCGTTCAGACATAACTAGTGTCTTCATTGCCGCCACCCCCGCCAGAATCAAAACCACTCGCATCGGTGTTGCCGCTGTCATACGTATTGTCCAACGCGCCGCTGTCCACCGGGTCGTCGGTCGGCGGCGTGGAATACAGCGGACCGTCGCCGTCCGTGTCGCCGCTGTTTCCGCTGTCGTAGCGGTTGTCCTCATGCTGCTGACCGGGGTTGAACCCCACCTGTTCTTGGTCTCCGCCACCGCCGCCACCCAGAAAGCTCCCGCTGCCGCTGCCCTCGTCCCGGTTGCCGCGCTCGTCGTAGTAATTGTTGACCACTTCGCGGTTTTCGATGAGCTCCGACCCGCCGTAACCGCCCCCGCCGCCGAAAAACCCGCTGCCCCCGCCGCCAAACGGTCCGGCGTTGTGCCCGAGCAAATTCTGGATGCCCTGGAACAGCACCGCGCCGCCCGCCACGCCCGCCGCTGTTCCCAGCGCCGACCGCAGGAAACCGCCACCCGCGCTCGGCGGCATGTTGACCGTCGAGGGGTACGGCGTCGGCGCGGGCTGGGCGTAGTTCTGCGCGGGCATCGGCGGCGGCGTTTGCGCCGGTCTCGCCTGTGCGCCGGACGAACCCTGCGACGAATGCCCACCGAGCAACCCAGCAAGGAAACTCCCGACGCCGCCCCCGCCGCCCGATTGCCCCGCGCCGTCGTCCGCCAACTGCCGCTCCAACTGCTGAATTCGCGCCTGCGCGTTGCTCAGCGCGTGTTCCTGCACCAGCACGGTCTGCACAAGCAAATACGGCGCGCTGGGCTGCGCGGCGGTCGCCTGTTGGATGAGCGTTTCGGCTTCCCGGTCCTTCTGCGGATTGTCCGCCGAGCGCAGACGGTTGAACAGGCCGGTGATGAGATCGCGTTCCTCGTTCGTCATAAAGGTATTCCTTACAAACGAACGGCCCGCGCCGTCTGGCCGGTTACTTCTTCCCGCTCCCGTCCGCCACCAGCATCTTGCCAACTTCCACGTCCAGGTCGGCCTGCGGATCGACGCGGTGCACGATGCCCTGGCGATCCACCAAGAAAGTGGCTGGCAGCGCCGTGACACCCAGGCGCGCGCTGATCAGCGTCTTGAAAACCTTGCCGTCGAAATACTGTGGCCAGGCCACGTCCTGGGCCTTGACGAACGACGCCACGTCGACCCGGTCGTCGTCGAGCGACACGCCGATAATCTGGAAATCCTTGTCGGCGTACTTTTTGTTGATCATCTGGAGGTCCGGCAGCATCATGATGCACCCGACGCACCACGTCGCCCAGCAGTCAATTAAGACGACCTTGCCGCGCAGCTTGGCGAAGTCGATTTCCTTGCCGTCCAGTCCGGCAAACTTGAAGTCGAGCGGCTGGGTGCGCATCACGAGTTCTTGTGCCGCCGCCTTGGCCGTGGCCTGGTTGGGACTCTTGGCGAGGGCCGTCAACTCGCCGTTGATCTTGTCGGGCGTGAGTTGCAGCATCTTGAGCCTCAGTTCGACGAGCTGTTCGCCCAGCGGATCATCCGGGAAATCCTTCTCGTAGGCGGTCATCTGCGCTTCGAGGTCCGGGGTCAAACCGGTGATCTCGCTGGCCTTTTGCAGGCTCTCTTCCAACAGCGCGCTGCGGGCCTGGCGTTTGATGTCGGTGGGGGCGTCCGAGGCGTCGGCGATTTCGTGGAGAGCCTTGTCGGCCTCCACGTCGGTGATGGCGTTCGACTCTTGCTGGAAGTTCACGCGCAGCAGCCGGGCCTCCCAGCGGCGCGGGTCCTGCGGGTAACGCTTGAGCATTTCATCGACCGCCGGGCGCAGGTGGGTCACCTTGTCGCGGACCAGCTCGCGCACCTTGGACATGCGGGTTTCCTCGTCGAGTTCGGGGTCGATGGCTTCGAGGTCCTCGGTGCCGCGATACTTCTGGATGTAGGCCCACAAGTCGTCGGCGGTCTTGGCGTGGGCGGCCACGTCGGCCAGGACCTCCGGCGAGGCCGGGCCGATGGGCGCGAGGTCGGCGGGACCGGTCGGGGCAGGGGTGGGGGACGGGGCAGGCTTATCTGCGCTGTGCGCGGCGGTAGATAGACAGAAGACGGCAGCGCAAAATAAGGCGAGCGCGGGCAGCGGACGAAGGGGCATCATGATTGTACCAGACGATGCACCGGGGCGCGCGGGCGGGCAAGGCGAAGAAGGGGACCTAAAGGCGTAGGCAGGTGGGGCGCGACCTTCAAACGCGATCCACCTTGCGCGCTTGATCCTAGTACACGTCCCTCTTGTACCGCTTGGCTTTCTTGAGCGCCTCGATGTATTCGGCGGCTTGGTGGGCGTCCTTGCCGCCCGCCTTTTCGATCACCTGCAACAGCGCCGCGTCCACGTCCTTGGCCATGCGGCTGGCGTCCCCGCAGACGTAAAAGTGCGCGCCTTCCTCCAGCCATTTGTAAAGCTCGGCGGCGTTCTCCAACATCCGATGCTGCACGTAGAATTTCTCGGCCTGGTCGCGCGAGAAAGCGAGGTCTAGCCGGTGCAGCGTCCCGCCGGTCTTCATCGCGGTCAGTTCATCCTCGTACAGGTAATCAAAAGCCGCCTTTTGATCCCCGAAAAACAGCCAATTCTTGCCGGTCGCCCCGGTCGCCTGACGCTCCTGCAAGTACGCGCGGAACGGCGCGATGCCCGTGCCCGGCCCGACCATGATCACCGGCAGGCTCGGATCCTCCGGCAAACGGAAATGCTTGGCGCTGTGGAAAAACAGCGGCACCGGGGTAGGATGCTCCGCCCGCTCGGACAGGAACGTCGAGGCCACGCCCTTGCGCTGGCGTCCGTGGGTGTCGTAGCGCACGGCGGCCACCGTCAGATGAACCGACCCCGGGTGCGCCTTGTTGCTCGACGAGATCGAGTAAAGCCGCGGCTGGAGCTTGCGAAACAGCTTCAAGAATTCCTCGACCGTGAAC
>CAXTBX010000007.1:0-70068 GCA_964242205.1 uncultured Chthoniobacterales bacterium | reverse complement strand
CGCCGGGCCGATGAGCGCGCCCGCGATCAGGTAGCCGAGCACCGAGCCGAGGCCGAGGCGCTTGGCAATCGGCACGGAGACGACCGCCGCCAGTAGGTAGATGAAGATTTGGAAGAGCGCCCCGCCGTGCATGGTGAGAAAGGATGAAGGATGAAGGCGAAAAGCGGAAGGCGGAAGATGCGGGTTGCGGGAAGTGGGAAGTGGGAAGTGATCTCAAAAAGTCTGTCATCCTGAGCGAGTGTAACGAGCCGAAGGACCTTCCAACGCTGAATTCAGAGCAAGCGCCAGATAGCGACAATCGTGCAGTTGAAGCGCCTACCGCGGGCGAGCCGTGAAGCGTGGGAACGTGGGAAGGTCCTTCGGCTCGCAAGACTCGCTCAGGATGACAGACTTTTTTATGGCTGGATTCCCATATCCTGCATCTGCATCCAGCATTGCTCATCGTGCCTTCTGCATCTTGCATCTTGCATCCCGCATTCCCGCATCCCACAAGAACCCCACGCGCCTCACGCGTTGATGCGGTGCTTTGCCCGCGCGGCGTCCAGATCGTGCGCGCCGTCGCGCAGTTCGCTCAACAACCGCCTGTAATCCTCCGCGTGCTGGCGTATCTCCTCCGGCGACACCGCCCGCGAACCGTGCACCACGAACGGCGGGAGATACTCCATGCCGCACAAATTTGCCGTCTGCTCGAACGGCGTCAGCAGTTGGCGTAGCGGCAGCCGGTTGTAGCCTTGCGGACCGTACGCGTCCTCCGTGCCGCCCGCGCTCAGCACGCTGAGCAGCCGCTTGCCGTGCAGCGCCGTGCCGCCCTCGCCGTAGGCATAGCCGTATTCGAGCACGAGGTCCTGCCACTCCTTCAACAACGCCGGGCTGCTGTACCAATACAGTGGGTGCTGGAAGACGATCAAATCGTGCTCGGCGAGCAGCCGCTGCTCGTGCGCCACGTCGATCTGGAAGTCGTAATAACGCTCGTACAGGTCGTGAAACGTCACGCCCTCCACCGCCCGGGCCGCCGCCACAAGCGCCGCCTGCACGCGCGACTTGTGGAACGCCGGATGCGCGAAAAGGATCAGGATGCGGTGACGGTCGGCCATCGGGAAAGGATGCAGAATGCAGGCGAAAAGCGGCAGGCGGAAGCAGATTTTGTCCCGCGCTCTCCCGATACATCCGCCGGACGGCGGCGCAGCGGTATCAGGGCATCATGAACGTCACCAAACTCGCGCGCTTTCTCGGTTGGTTCAGCATTTGCCTCGGCCTGGCGGAGGTTTTCGCCACGGAGGAGTTGGAAGACTTCCTCGGCACCAAACGCCGCACCGGTATCCTGCGCCTCTTTGGCCTGCGCGAGATCGCGGCGGGCGTGGGGATTTTGACGCAACCGCGCCGCCTGCCCTTCTGGCTCTGGGCGCGGGTGGCGGGCGATGCGATGGACCTCGCGGCGCTCGGGTTCGCCGTGCCCAACAACAAGCAGCAGGCCAACGTGCTGGCGTCGGTCGGCGCGGTCGTGGGGGTGACGGCGTTGGACATCTACGCGGCGGAAAAGCTCTCGGTGGGCATCTGAGCAAACGTCCGCCGCTGGCTGATAGGGCAACGGACCCCGCTGCCGGGGGCGGGAACGGCGTCACCATTCGGGGCGCAAATGCCACCGTTCGGGGCGCAGATGCCACCGTTCGGGGCGCAGATGCCACCGTTCGGGGCGCAGATGCCACCGCTCGGGGCGCAAACGTCACCGTTCGGGGCGCAAACGTCACCGTTCGGGGCGCAAACGTCACCGTTCGGGCGCACAGCGTGACCGGCAGCGGCGCAGATGCCACCGTTCGGGCGTACGGCGTGGTTATTTTCAGCCATTTTGCCGCCAATCCCGGCGTTGACGACCCGGCCCCTCCGCCCGTAGGCTGCCCGTCCATGCGCCGTCCGCTGCCTCGTTTTTGCCTGTTGCTGCTCCTGGCCGCGCTGGCGGGCTGCTCGCGCCGTCCCGCGCTCACCCGCGCCGCACAGGGCGACCGCGATGGCGTCCTCCACCTCGGCAACGGCAGCGAACCCCGCGAGTTGGACCCCCACCTCGCCACGGGCATCCCCGAGGTCAACGTCCTCTACGCGCTCGGCGAAGGCCTCGTGCGCGCCGACGGCACCGATCTCCATCCCACCCCGGGCGTCGCCGAGCGTTGGGAAACCTCGCCCGACGGCCTCGTCTGGACCTTCCACCTGCGCGCCGATGCCCGGTGGAGCAACGGCGAGCCACTCACCGCGCCGCAGTTCGTGGCGAGTTGGCGGCGCATCCTCTCGCCCGGCATGGCCAGCGAGACGAGCTATTACGACTGGGTCTTGAAGAACGCCGAGGCCTACAACAAGGGCAAGCTCGCGGACTTCGATCGGGTCGGCGTCCACGCCGTCGATGACCATACGCTGCGGCTTGATCTCGCCAACCCCACGCCCTACCTGCCCAGGCTTTTGCTCCAGCGGTTCTTTTTTCCGGTGTACCTGCCGGGCATCGAAAAAACCGGCGGCGTGGAGGACCGCTCCAACCAGAAATGGACGCTGCCCGGCAATTACGTCGGCAACGGGCCTTACGTGTTGACCGAATGGAAGGTCAACCAGCAGATCGTCGCCCGCAAAAATCCGCATTATTGGAACGCGAAGAATATCCGCATCAACGAGGTGCGCTTTTATCCCATCGCGCTGGGCAGCACGGAGGAGAGCGCCTTCCGCGCCGGGCTGCTCCACAAGACCTACGGCAGCAACGTGCCCACGTCGAAGCTCGAAGGTTGGAGGCGCGAGCACGCGGACTGGGTGCATCTCGATCCGTATCTGGGCGTGTATTTCTTCCTGCTCAACACGACGAAGAAGCCGCTGGACGACGTGCGCGTGCGCCGCGCGTTGGCGATGAGCGTGGACCGCCGGGCCATCGTCGAAAGCGTCACCCGCGCGCAGGAGGTTCCCGCTTACAGTTACACCCCGCCCGACACCGCCGGTTACACCGCCCGCGCCGCCGTGCCGTATGATCCCGAGGGCGCGCGCCGGTTGCTGGCGGAGGCGGGTTTCCCGGGCGGGCAGGGGTTCCCGGCGCTAGACGTGCTCTTTAACGACAGCGAGACGCACGCGCAGATCGCCCAAGCGGTGCAGGCGATGTGGAAGAAGGAACTGGGCGTGTCGGTGGACCTGAGCAAGCAGGAATGGGGCGTGTACCTGAACAACCGCCGCACGATGAACTACACGGTGGCCCGGGCGGGCTGGATCGGCTCGCTGGACCCGAGCTTCTTTCTGGAAAACATGCTCACGGGCGGCAGCAACAACCAGACGGGCTGGGGCAGCGCGGAGTACGACCGCCTGATCGAAGGTGCACGCGCCGAAAAAGATCCGGCGGCGCGTTACGAGTTGTTCCAGCAGGCCGAGGCGATCCTGATGGACGCCGCGCCGGTCGTGCCGGTGTATTTCTACACGAATACTTATCTCCTACGCCCGAGCGTGCGCGGCTGGCACGGCAACCTGATCGACTACCATCCGTTCGAGGAGCTTTCCTTGCAGCCCTGAGAGGGCAGAGGGCAGAAGGCAGAAGGCAGAGGGCAGAGGGCAGAGGGCAGAAGGCAGAAGGCAGAGGGCAGAAGGCAGAGGGCAGAGGGCAGAAGGTAGAAGGCAGAAGGTAAAACCATTTCTAAATTCCCGCTCGCACCGCCGGTCTCTTTGCTGGAACTTCTGCCTTCTGCCTTCTACCTTCTACCTTCTACCTTCTGCCTTCTACCTTCTACCTTCTACCTTCTCTCATGCGTGCTCTCATCTTCGGAATCTCGGGCCAGGACGGCGCTTACCTCGCGCAACACCTTCTGGACCGTGGCTACGAGGTGATCGGCACCTCGCGCGACGCGCAGGTGTCGGGGTTCGGCAACCTGACGCGCCTGGGCATCCGCGAGCGCGTGCGCATGGAGTCGGCGGCCATCAACGACTTCCGCAGTGTGCTCCAACTCCTCGCCAAGGTGGAACCGACCGAGATCTACAACCTCGCCGGGCAAACCAGCGTGGGTCTGTCGTTCGAGCAGCCCGTCGAGACGCTGGATTCCATCGCCGGAGGCACGCTCAACATTTTGGAAGCGATGCGTTTCCTGAACCGGCCCGACGCCAAGTTCTACAACGCGGCGTCGAGCGAATGCTTCGGCGACGCGGGCGCGCTGCCCGCCGCCGAGGAGACGCCCTTCCGCCCGCGCAGCCCCTACGCCGTGGCCAAGGCGGCGGCGTTCTGGGAGGTGGCGAACTACCGCGAGGCCTATGGTCTGTTCGCGTGTTCGGGCATTCTGTTCAACCACGAGTCGCCTCTGCGGCCCGAGCGGTTCGTGACACAGAAGATCGTCGCCGGGGCGTGCCGCATCGCGGCGGAGGGTGGCCAAGGGAAGCTCTCGCTGGGCAACTTGAGCGTGGAGCGCGACTGGGGTTGGGCACCGGAATACGTGGACGCCATGTGGCGGATGCTGCAACAGGTGCATGCAGAGGACTACGTCATCGCCACGGGCCAGACGCGCCCGTTGGAGGACTTCGTCGCGCAGACGTTCGCGTGCGTGGGGTTGGATTGGCGCGAGCACGTCGTCAGCGACAAGGCGCTGCTGCGCCCGACCGACCTGCAAAAAGGCTGGGCGAACCCGGGCAAGGCCAAGCGCCTGCTCGGCTGGGAGGCCACGCATAAGCTCGACGACGTGGTGCGGATGATGGTGGAGGCGCGCCGCAGCGCGTAAAGAACTTATTTCCCCGCGAGCAGCGCCAGCGCCTCCTGATACTTCGCGCTCGTCCGTGCGATGATCTCCGACGGCAAACCCGGCGCGGGCGGCGTCTTGTCCCAGTCCAGCGTCTCTAGATAATCGCGCACGAACTGCTTGTCGTAGCTCGGCGGGCTGATCCCCGGCTGATACTCGGCGGCAGGCCAGAAACGCGAACTGTCCGGCGTCAGACACTCGTCGATGAGCATGATTTCGCCGTCCTGCTCGTCCACGCCGAACTCGAACTTCGTGTCCGCGATGATGATGCCCCGTTGCGCGGCATGTTGTGCCCCCAACGCGTAGATCAACATGCTCGCCGCGCGCAACGCCACGGCCACCGTCTCGTCGCCCAGGGTCGCCACGAAGCCCGTCCAATCGATGTTCTCGTCGTGCCCGCTTTCCGCTTTGGTGGCCGGGGTAAAGATCGGCTCGGGCAGCGGGTCCGCCAGCCGCAGCCCCGGCGGCAACTGGTGACCACAGACGCTGCCCGTCGCCTGGTATTCTTTCCAGCCCGACCCCGCCAGATAGCCGCGCACGATGCACTCCACCGGCAGCGGCTTCGCACGCTGCACGAGCATCGACCGACCGGCCAGTTCCCGCTCGAACGGACGCAACCGCGCCGGAAACTCCTCGAAATTTGCCGTCACCAGGTGGTCCGCGATGCCGTCGTGCGCGCGCAGGTGTCCGAACCAGAACGCCGAAAGCTGCGTGAGCACGCGGCCCTTGCCGGGAATCGGGTCGGGCAGGATGCAGTCGAACGCCGAGAGCCGGTCCGTTGCCACGAGCAGGAAGCCGTCCGCGCCGAGGTCGAACACCTCGCGCACCTTGCCGGAGCGCAGTTTCGGGATGCCGGGCAGATCGAGCGTGGTCACGTCCATGCGAGGATGTAAACCACGCTCCCCGGGCAGGCAACTTCGTCACGCTGCCCGGCTCGCTCCGCCGCTATTGCCCCGCCGGGGACGCTGGTGGGGCCGCGTCCGTTCCGAGGATCAGCGGCAGGACGGTCTTCGCCATCCGCCGGTAGCCCTCGTCGTTGGGATGGTGGTGGTCGCCCGAATCCAACGACGGCAGGATACGGAACGGGTTTTCCGGGTCGAGTACCGCTTGCTCGAAGTCAGCCACCCCGTCGAACACCCCGCTGCGCAAAAAGTCGTTGATAGCCAACCGCTTCGTCCGGCTTTCCGCCGATTCGATGAAGCCCTCGACGGGCAGGATGGTCCCGGCGAACACCTTGATGCCCTGGCTGTGCGCTCGCTCGATCACCTGTTTGAGGATTGCGGCGAGATCATCGACGCTCGGGTTGTGCAGCGGGTCGTTGACGGCGGTGATCAGGTCGACCCCGGCGGAATCCGTGATCAGGACGTACCGCACGCCGGGCCGCGAGAGCACGTCGCGGTCGAAGCGGGCCAGGACGCTCTGCCCCGGTCCGTCGAAAAGCAGCTTGTTCGCCGAGATGCTCGCGTTGGCCACGCCGATGGGCAGGCCCGCCCGCGCGAGGCGCTTGGCGAGGTAATCCGGCCACCGGTGGTTGGCTTCCGCCGTCGAGCCGACCCCAGAGGTGATGGACGAGCCGAACGCCACGAACGTGCCCGCGTTGGGCGCGAACACCTCCACGCCGGTCAGGAGCGGCCACTGCTGGACGGTCGGCGCATTCGTGTCCAACGGCAGCGCCTCGGCGTCGGCGGTGTTGCCGCTGCCGGGAGGGGCCACGTAGGTGGCCTGGCGCGGGGTCGTTTGTGCGCCGGGCACCGTCACCGCGCCCGCCAGATAGATCGAGACCGCGAGGTTCGCGCGCGGGGGCACGTCGAACTCGACTGGATCGCTCAGCATGGGCGCGCCCGCCGGGATCGTCACGCCCGGTTTGCCGTTGAACGTGACCGCCCGGTCGCTGCCGGGGACGATGCGCTCCGCCGTGTCTTGCAGCGCGACGTGCACCGCACCTACGCTCAACGCCGCCGTGCCGAACTCGTTGGAGAGCCGCACCCGCACTTGTGGGCCACCGAGGCTGGTGTGGATGATCAAACGGATGGTTTGCTCGTTGAAAACGTTGTTCCCACGGTAGCCGTTCCGCAGAAAGCTCGTGTCGTTGGCGGCGCCGGTCTGGCTGGTGCCCCAGGTGCTTACCCACGACGGGAGTGGTACGTCGGCAGTCTGGGCGAAGAGGCCAACGGGCCACCAAGCGACGGTGGTTAACAGGAGCAATCTTGCGAGGCCGGATTTGGCGAATGGAATGGTCATGTCGGGATGGGTGAAGGTTTCGTTGTCATGGCTGGAACGCGGTCAGGATTTCGTCGTCCGAGATCTCTGGACGCGGTGCCGTTTGCTTAACGTGGCAACCATGCGAGTGGTCGCCTTTACCGACAAAAAACGACGGGGTGAGACGCAAAACCGACCATTCTAAATGTTGCTGTAACGGAATGGTTTACACCGACGTAATCCGCGTTCTGTCACGCCCGGTCACACCCCGCCTTGCCACGCGTGACATAGTGCGTAAACTCCCGCCCGTTCCATGACCAAGGAAGCCATCGCCGAAACGCTCGAAGGAATCGCTCAACTGCTCGACCTCAAAGGCGAGAACACCTTCAAAATCCGCGCCTACCAGAACGCCGCCCGTGCCGTCGAAACCTACGCGGGCGACCTGGAGGAGGCCGTGCGTCAAAGCGCACTCGACCAGATCGAAGGCATCGGCAAATCGGCGGCGGAAAAGATCGCTGAACTCGTCACCACCGGTCATTCGACGTACTTCGACGAACTGCGCGCCGGGTTTCCGCCCGGGTTGTTCGACCTGTTCAGCATCAACGGCCTCGGCGCGAAGAAGATCAAGGCGCTGCACGAAAAACTTGGCATCGCCTCGGTGGACGACCTGCTCGCCGCCTGCCGCGACGGACGCGTGGCCGAGCTGCCCGGCTTCGGCGAGAAAACCGCGCAAAAACTCGTCGCCAACATCGAGCAGCGCCAGCGCAACTCGGCGTTTCACCGGCTGGGCGACGTGGCCGGGGAGGCGTTCCGTCTCACCGAGGAATTGCGCGGGCATCCAGCGGTGTTGCGCGCCAGCGAGGGCGGCAGCTTCCGGCGGCGCAAGGAAATCGTGCGCGACCTGGATTTCGTCGCTTCGACCAGCGACGCCAAGGCGGTCGGTGATTTCTTTGTGAAACTGCCCGCCGTGGAGGAAGTCATCGCCCACGGCCCGACGAAGGTCAGCGTCCGGCTCAAAGACGGCACGCAGTGCGACTTGCGGCTCGTCACCGACGAGGAATATCCCTTCGCGCTGCACCATTTCACAGGCAGCAAGGAACATCACATCGCGCTGCGCAACCGGGCGCTCGACACGCGCGGCTGGTCGATCAACGAATACCGGATCAGCCCAGCCGAGGGTAAGACGGCCCGGCCCATTCCGACGATCCACGACGAGCGCGAATTTTACCGCGCGCTGGGGCTGGATTACATCGCGCCGGAACTGCGCGAAAACCTGGGTGAGATTGACGCTGCCGCCAACGGCAAACTGCCCGATCTGGTCGAACTGGAGAACCTGCGCGGCACGTTTCACTGCCACACGACCGCCAGCGACGGCCACAACACGCTGGAGGAAATGGCCCGCGCCGCGCAGGACCTCGGGCTGCAATACCTGGGCATCGGCGACCACAGCAAAAGCTCGTTCCAGGCGAACGGCCAAGACGCGAGGCGGCTGGCGGCGCAGGGCGACGAAATCGCGCGGCTCAACGCCCGTTACGAAGCGGACGGCACGGATTTCCGGCTGTTTTCAGGCGTCGAGTGTGACCTGCTCAAGGACGGCACGTTGGATTTCCCCGACGAGGTGTTGGCGTCGCTGGACTACGTCGTGGCGAGCATTCACGCGTCGTTCACGCTGCCGCAGGCGGAGATGACGCGGCGCATCATCCGCGCCATGGAGAACCCGCATGTGACGATGATGGGTCACCTGACGGGTCGCCTGTTGTTGGAGCGCGAGGGCTACGCGGTGGACATCCCGGCGGTCATTGACGCGGCGGCGGCCACGGGCACGATCATCGAGATCAACGCGAACGCGTGGCGCTTGGACATGGACTGGCGCTGGTGGCATTTGGCCAAGGAGAAGGGCGTGAAATGCGCCATCAACCCCGACGCCCACCGCACGGAGGGCTTGCAGGATTTGTGGTTCGGCGTCTCGCAGGCCCGCAAGGGCTGGCTGACGCGCGCGGAAGTGGTGAACTGCCTGCCGCTGGGCCAGATCGAAATGGTCCTGCGCGCGAAGCGCGAGCGGCGGGAAAACTAGAAAAAAGTGGTGCCCGTCGTCCGCCGCCATTCGAAAAACAGAAGGAACGGTTTAAAGAAGCGCCCTTGCTTCGCTGCAGACGTTCGTCGAACGGCTTACCCGCGCGCCTTGGCGTAGTTTTCGCCGACCGCCTGCCAGTTGAGCGCGTTCCACCACGCCTTGAGGTAGTCGGGACGCTTATTTTGGTATTTGAGATAGTACGCGTGCTCCCACACGTCCACGCCGAGGATCGGCGTGTTGCCTTCCATCAGCGGGCTGTCTTGGTTCGGTGTGGAGACGACTTCGAGCTTCTTGTCCTTGTTGAGGATCAGCCACGACCAACCGCTGCCGAAACGCGCCGCCCCGGCGGCTCCGACCTTTTCCTTCAGCGCGTCCAGGCTGCCGAACGTTTCGTCGATGGCGGCCTTCAGTCCGCCGGTTGGCTCGCCGCCGCCGTTCGGACCGAGGATCTTCCAGAAAAACGAATGGTTCGCGTGGCCGCCGCCGTTGTTGCGGACCGCCGTGCGCGCCGCCTCGGGCACCGCGTTCAGATCGGCGATCAGCTCCTCGATGGGCTTGCTCGACAGGTCGGCGTGGCCTTCCAGCGCCTTGTTTAGGTTGGTGACGTAGGTCTGGTGGTGCTTGTCGTGATGGAGTTCCATCGTCTGCGCGTCGATGTGGGGTTCGAGCGCGTCATTGGGGTAGGGCAGCGGAGGAAGTTCGTATGGCATAACGATTAAACGTCGGGCAGGTCGTGGGGGAGGTCAAGGTGGATCGCGACCTCCGGGCGCGATGGCAAACGCTTGCGGCGCAGCCGCCTGACTTCCCAACGATTAATTTCTAGGCAGCTTCGCTGCTTGGTCACCCATCGCGCCCGGAGGTCGCGATCCACCTCGTGCCTTACGAAACCTGCCCCTCGGTCACGCCGAACACCCCGCACAGCGCGGTCGTCAACTGCGGCGCGAACTTCTTGAGCACCGGGTACACCCGGTTGCGCGACCCCGCCGCCGTCTGCACCTGACCCGGCCGGAACACCCCCTCCCGCGCATTGGCGTACGTCGCCAGCGCCAACAGCGGGAAATTGTTCCGGTACATGTCGTACTTGAGGTAAAACACCTTCGGAAAACCCGTGCCGGTGATCTCGTCTTCGCTCCAACTGCCGTCGGCGTTCTGCGTGTCGATGAGGTACTGCAAACCGCTCTGGACGTGAGAAGAATCCAAATCGCCGCAGGCGATCAGGCCCATCAGCGCCCAGGCCGTCTGGCTGGCCGTGCTTGGTCCCTTGCCCTTGAGCGTCGGATCGTCGTACGTGTTGCAGCGTTCGCCCCAGCCGCCGTCGTCGTTCTGGCAACTGGCGAGCCAGTCGTGCCCCCGGCGCACCCAGTTTTCGCTCATGTCGTAGTTGATGGCGCGTAACCCGCGCAACACCTGCCACGTCCCGTAGATGTAGTTGACGCCCCAGCGCCCGTACCACGAGCCGTCGTCGCACTGGGTTTCCTTGAGCTGGTTGAGCGCGCGGACCACCCGGCGGTCGCGCTTGTCCCAGTGCAAGTAGCCGAGCAACTCCAGCGTCCGCCCGGTCAAATCCGAGCACGACGGGTCCAAGATTGCGTTGTGATCGGCAAAGGGCACGTCCTCCAACCAGCCCTTCATCACGTCCTTGTCGAACGCCGCCCAGCCGCCGTCACGGCACTGGAAACTCATCTGCCAGTCCAGCGCGCGCTTGAAGGCCACGTTCGCCTCTTCGGGGTTCTCCGGCGAGATCAGGCGCAGGGCCATGAGCACCATCGCCGTGTCGTCCGTGTCGGGATAGTAAACGTTGTTGTACTCGAACGCCCAACCGCTCGCCTCCGTGTGCGGATTTTGCTTGATCCAGTCGCCGCGCAGCCGCACCTCCTTGGAATAGAGCCAGGTGCTCGCCTTGCGCAGCGCCGGGTGCGCCGGGTCCAGGCCGCTCTCGGCCAGCGCGATGGCGTTGATGGCAGTGTCCCACACTGGCGAAAAACACGGCGCGATGCGGAAATCGTTCGGGTCATCGACGAACAGGTCCTCGAAGTCGGCCTTCGCCTTTTGGAAAACGGGATGCTCCTCCTCGTAGCCGAGCACTTCCAGGGCAATCAACGCGTTAAGCATCGCCGGGAAAATGGCCGCCAGGCCGTCCGAACCCTCACCCATGCGCTCGACCATCCAAGCCTCCGCGACCTTCAACGCCTTGGCGCGCAACGGACGAAAACCGACGCCGTCCATCCACTTGAGCATCACGTCGCAACGCAGGAAGAAGTTGCGCCAAGTAAAGAACCGCTCCGAGCGCGGCAGGGAGAAATCCATGCCTTCCGTGCCGCAGGGGTACAGCTCGTGGAGCTGCTTGTCCTCGGGCGGGACGCGTGTGGGCCGGAAATGGTTGATGATCGAGAGCGGCACGAGCATCGCCCGCGACCAGCTCGACATCTGGTAAATGTTGAAATACGCCCAGTCCGGGAACAAAACCATTTCCGCCGGGATCGTGGGCAGATACTTCCACGAAAACACGCCCATCAGCGCTAGATAGAGCTTGCTGTAGGTGTTGCAACGCGGCAAACCACCCAGGCGCAGGATCGTCGCGCGGGCCTCGGTCATCCACGGGGCCTGCGGGCTGTGCCCGGCCAGCTTCATGGCGAAGTACGCCTTGACGCACGCGTTGATCTCGCTCGGCCCGCCGTGGTAAATGTTCCAGCCGCCGTCGGGCAGTTGGCGCTTGCGGATGTGCCGGATGCACTTCTCCTGCAACACCGGGTCCACCTTGCCCCGCCAGTGCATGTAGAGCACGTAGTCCGAGCAAAGGGTGCTATCGACGATCAGTTCGCCCTCCCACCAGCCTTCGTCGGATTGCAGCCGCAGCAGGTTTTCCTGCGCGTGGCGCATCGTCCGCTGGAGGTCTTCGTCGTCCACCTGCACCTCGGGCCGTTCGACGGCGAGGCTGCTGGCGGAGCGTGGGAGACGGATGATCTTAGCCATTCTTTATCGGGATAAAAAATAAATAGGGGGTTGCCGGGCAGGATCGTCCCGATCCCGCCCCCAACCCATCTTTTGACCAACCCGCGCCGTTACGCCGCCACCGTCTCCGCGCGCTCGGCCTGCTGTTTGGCCAACGCCGCCTTCTGCACCTGTTCGCCGGTGAGGTGCCCGCGTCCGGCGGTCACGCCGTTGTACGCATTGACCTCCTTACCCCGGCCATTCGGCTTGGGCTTGGCGGCGAAGTTATAGACGAGGTTCTTCCAGGAATCGTCCAACCGGCTGGAAAGTGCGCCGCTCGGCTCGAAACCGCACTGGGTCATGCAGTTCTCGCAACGCGGATCGCGTGGCTCGCCGTTGGCGGGATTGACGCCGAATTTGCTCCAATCCACGTCGCTGAGCATGGCTTGATAGGTCGAAAAGTGCCCCGCCCCAGCCATGAAGTAGCACGGCCCCCGCCACCCGGCGATGTTGCGCGTCGGGATGGCCCAGGCGGAGCATTCCAGCTCGCGCTGACCGGCGAGGAACTCATGATAAATGGGCGTGCCGAGCAGGCTGTAGCGCTTGCTCCACTCCGGCATGTCCTTGAACTTCTCGCGCGTGCCCTCGCGGGTCAGGAAAAAGTCGTCGGGCTGGAGGTTGAGGCGCTTGACCATGTCGCTCTTGGCGGCGTCGTACTCGTAGCCGGGGCTGATGGTGTGGCCGTCCACGCCGAATTCCCCCAGGAAATCGAGCATGTCTTCGACCTCCTGCATGTCCGTCTCCTTGTAGACGGTGGTGTTCGTGCAAACCTGATAGCCGAGGATCTTGGCCATGCGCATCCCGGCGATGGCCTCCTTGAAAACGCCCTCGCGCTCCACGATCAGGTCGTGGATATATTCCAGGCCGTCGAGATGTACGTTCCAGAAGAAGAACGGGTGCGGGGCCATCACCGGGGCATTGGCGTCCTTGGGACCCTTGCGGACCTCAGCCACGTCCTTCTCTGTGAGCAGGCCTTCCGCCTGGAGCCGGTTGAGCTTGCCCTCCATGCCGCCGCCAGGGTGCAGGGCGAGTTCCCGGGCCATGTAGCCGCGCATCTTGCGGCGCATGAACATGGCGTTGGTGCAGAGGTAAACGATGCGCTGGTCCACGTCGAGCAACGTGGAGGAAAGTGCTTCGATCTGCGGATAGATGAGCGGTTCGCCGCCGCAGATGCTAACCATGGGCGCGCCGCACTCCCGGGCCGCGCCGAGGCAGTCGTCCAGGCTCATCACGTCCTTGAGCGAGGTGCTGTACTCGCGGATGCGTCCGCAGCCGGTGCAGGTCAGGTTGCAGGTGTGCAGCGGCTCCAGTTGGAGCACGGTGGCAAACTTCTTGTGGCCGCGAATCTTGTTGCCGATGATGTACTTGGCGATCTTGCTGGTCAGGGCGAGCGGAAATCTCATGGGAAAAACGTGACAGCGCGTGACAAAAGGTGACAAACGCTTTGTAGGCGGGAGCGACTTTCGCCGTCAAGAGTTGTTAAATGGCTGGAAAAATGGGTTAAACGCTGGGTCGGACCGGGACTTTGGCCCACAGAGTAACAGGCAAAGCTGGTGTGTCAACGTTTCCCGTTCGCCCGGAATTGCGGTGGCGGATGGGTTTGGTTGCGGGGAGCGGGAAGTCGGACGGGCCTGATGTTTCGCGGTTGCAGGGCGATTTATCCCAGGTTTTACAAAATCGCTCGGGGATTTCTATGGTACTGCCATGAGGAACGGACTGAGCGTGGCAATCTCCAAAAGCGGTGTGCCGATCCGGCTGTCCGACGAGCGTTGGTCACACGGTGTTGAGGGACACCTAGAATTGGCGGACCGGCGGACCGATGTGCTCCAAACGATCTCGGCACCCACGCGGGTGGTTGCTGGTGGCAACGATGAACTGTTGGCGCTTCGCCCGCAGGAGGACGGCAAAGTTTTGGTCGCCATTTACCGGGAACTGGCCGATGATGGTTTCGTCATCACCGCTTCTCTGACCCGCCGCCTCGCCTCGCTCCAGCGGAGAACGCAATTATGGCCCTCGCCGGAATCGACGAATTTTTGAAGATTGCCCCTGCCGTGCGGCTGTCGCCGCGCCAGTCTCTGTGGTCGTCCTACGACGCGGAGGCGGATGTGCTCTACATCAACTTCAAGCAGGCGGCGGAGGCGACCGACAGCGAACTGACGGATGACGACATCATCATCCGTTACGAGAACGACGAGGTGGTTGGCCTGACAGTGTTGCACGCGAGCCGACGCTGAAGGTGTTTTCCCAGCGCTGCACCGCGACTCCACCGATGAAGCAATAAGGCAATCCGATTTCCGCCAACCGTTGGCTCAACTCAAGGGCGGCGTCGATGACGCGTTGGATGCTCATGACTTTGCATAAAGAGCCGCTGCTGTTCGATGAAACCGGACGAATTTGCCCGTTCGGGCGAAATCCACATGGTGTCAGGGGCGAAAGTCATTTCGGCGAAGATTCGGCCCGCCTCGTCCTCGGTCAAAGCACGCAACTCTTCCTGTTTGACCTGTTCCAACGCCGCCGTCGTTCTCCACCATTGCTCTATCCAGGCGCGGTTTTGCGCGGTTTCATCCAGGTCCATAGCTACGCGAACCAGTCGGCAACCGCCACCGACCCATCCACCACGCTCGCGCCCGGGATCGTTTCGTCGTGGGAATAAACGCGTTTTTCCTGATGAAATCTCCCTCCTGGCCGCGCACTACCGATACGGCTGGTTCAGGCACGGAGTCTGTCAGTCTCAACGACGACTCCGGTCGCACGTCCAGCCCCGGTTCTACTCGACGGAGCAAATCCTTGGTGATCCGGTTGGTCAGAAAATTGTGCAATGGCGATTTGGACATTTTTTCGACGATCAACCCCCGGATCAGTTCCGCACGTCGGGACATCGCCCCCAGTTCCGTCAAGTGTTCATAGTCCGCGACCGATCAGCGCGTAACACGCTCCCGCACTTCCGGTAGATCCAAAATGGCAGCCATGATCAATCAGCTTACACCGTCTGATTAATCAGAGGAAGCTTCTTTCTCCAACCGCAAATGAGTTCTGATTGCGTCCTTGTGGGCACGTCCTGTCTCGTCTCCATTAGCTCCCTGTCTTTATGATCATCCGCTACGATTCTACCTGCGCCGAGTACGCCGCCCCGGGCCACGCCGAGGCTCCTTTCCGCGTGCTGCACACCGCAGAATACCTCCAGGGCAAACACCCCGACTGGTTCCCGCCCGACGCCCGCTCCACCGACCCTGTTTCCGATAAGACGCTGCGCTTGGCCCACTCGGCGGCGCACCTGGCCCGGCTGCGTAATACGACCACTGGCATGTTCGACTCCGACACCGCCGCGCTGCCCGAAATGGACGCCCACGCCCGCCGCGCCGTCGAGGAGGCGCTGGTCGTCACCGAGATCGCGCTGGAGGGCGAAAAAGCCTTTTCGCTGATGCGTCCGCCCGGCCACCACGCTACCGCCAACGACATCATGGGTTTCTGCTACCTGAACAGCGTTGCCATCGCCGCCCTGCACGCCCGCGCCGAACACGACCTGGAACGCGTGGCGGTGTGGGACTTCGACGCCCACCACGGCAACGGCACCGAGGCCATCCTGGCGCGCAAGAAAGGCATCCTCTACGTCAGCGTCCACCAGTTTCCGTGTTACCCGGGCACGGGCGAAAAATCGTTCAACAACGTCAAGAATTATCCCGTAGCGCCCGGCACCGCGCCGGAGGAACACCTGCATTTGCTTGAGAACAGTTGGACGGACATTCTGGACTTCGAGCCGGACTTGGTGCTCGTCAGCGCGGGGTTCGATGCGTACAGGGACGACCTGCTCACGCAGATGACGTTGCGGCAGGAGGATTACGCGACGCTGGGCCGGTGGCTCAACGACACGCCGTGCCCGGTCGGGACGATCCTGGAGGGCGGTTACAGCCAGGATTTGCCGCAGTTGATCGGGGCGTTCCTGGAGGCGTGGGAAGGCGGGATGTAAAAAATTTTGGTGCTTTGGAATCTGAGGACAGATTTGTCGTCTTTACCAGTACAAGACGAATAAACTCACCAACGCCATGCACCTCTCCCACCGTTTCTTCCACGCGAAAACGCTCGCGCTTGCCTGCCTGCTCGCCGCCCCCGCCGCCCTGCGCGCCGACGACGCTCCTACCTGGAAGGACGTGACCCCCGGCGGCCTCTCGTCCGACGCCAACGTCACGGTCAGCAGCGTGGACTACGGCAACGGCACGTTCGTCGCCATGGGCATCAACTTCGACCGCGCGACCGGCAAAGGTTTCGACGTGAGCTTCACCAGCAAGGACGGCTCAGCCTGGACCGAGCACACGCTGGATTTCCCTACCAGCGGCAAGATCCGCTTCGCCAACGGGAAGTTCTTCGTCTTTGGCGCGGCCCCGACGCAGAAGATTTTTTCGTCGGCGGACGGCGCGAGTTGGACCAGCGTCCCCGACGCCGACTCGGAAGGTTACCTGGTTGACTTGGCCGTCGGCAACGGCGTCATCGTCGCAGCCCGCGCCGCAGGGCTCGACGGAGCGCGGGTGGATGTGAGCACCGACGGATCGAACTGGCAGGGCGTCGCGCTGCCGCCCGCCTCGGTGTTCGATTCTAACCAGGACATCGCGTTCGGTGCGGGTTTGTTCGCCGTGGTCAGCGCGGGCACCTCGCTGCCGCACCTGTTCACCAGCCCGGATGGCCGCACCTGGACCGCGCAAACCGGCCTCGACAACGGCAACGGTTACATCTACCTCGCCTACGGCAACGGGGTGTTTCTCGCCCAGGAAAACGGGATCAGCCAGAAAATCAGCACCGATGGCATCACCTGGAAGACCGCCAGCCCGGGCATTACGCAGAATATCCCCGGCATCGGCACCCTGCCGCTGGCCACGCGCTTTGGTCGATTCCTCAACGGGCAGTTCCTCGCGGTAGGTGGCGGCTCCGCTGGATTCAGTTTGTACAACAGCACCGACGCGCAGACCTGGACCTCGTTCGGCTCCGTGGCGACCAGCACGGACTACATCCGCGACCTGGCTTATGGCGGCGGGCACTACGTGACCATCACGGGTAAGAACATCTACGTCAGCGACGGCGGAGGCACCCAGCCGCCGCCCGTCGCCAAGACGGCGGACCTGGCGGTGACGTTCAGCGGCGTGAAAGTCGGCCCCAATGCCAAGGGCACCAAGACCAAGTTCAAAGGCACGCTGACCGTCGCCAATTCCGGCAAGAAGCCCGCCAACGACGTGCAGGTGGCCGCTTATTTGTCAGACGACCAGACGTTCTCCGTGGCGACGGACAAGCTCGTATCGATCCTCAGCCTGACGGACCTCGGCTTCCCGGCGCTGGCCAAGAAGGGCGGCACCACGGGGGCGCTGGCGGTAAAGTTCGCGGCGAAACCCGCCGACCTGGGTCCGACGAGCGGCAAATATTTGCTGGTCGTCGCGGACCCGCAGGGAGCGATCAACGACGGCGACCGCTCGAACAACGTGGCGATTTACGGGCCGCTACCGTAAACAAGGATGAGGATGAAGGATGAAGGCAGCAGACCTCTCTTCATCAAAGGGATCCGGCTTCGGTGGCTTTTTGTTGGAAATCCACTTCCGGGATGATCTCGGCCACGCCGCTGGCGCGCACGACGAGGCGGCGGTCTTTTTTCGGGCCGACCGCCACTGGCGAAGCCGCCAGGATCGTGTCGGGCGGGTCAGCCTCGGTCTTGCCCTGGTAGTAAAGCCACTCGATGAGATGGCCATCGTCGGGCGAGTGAAAGCGGCTGGCGGCGGCGGGCAGGCCATTCCAGTCCATGCCGGGCATGTTCTGCCGCCAGTGGATCTCCGCGATGGCCGGAGGAAACTTGCCGTCGTGCTCGGCGGCGTGGAGGCGCAGGGCGCGCCCGAGCATCTTGAGGTGGGCGAGTTCCGTGGACAGGCGTTCGGCGGCGTTGGAGATGGGGCGGTCGGGCTTGACCAGCCGGGGCAGCAGCACCTCGAACCAGATCGCCAAGGCCACACCCAGCACGACGAACAGCAGCGCCACGCTTTGCCAGCCGGGGCGGCGGGAGCGGGGGCGGACGTTCAGAGGGGCGGGGGACATGGGTAGAAGTGGGAAGTGGGGAAGTGAGAGTTTGTGTTGCCTGGGTACGCTGTGTAAACTGTTGAAAGGTATTTATTCCCGCGTTCCAACTTCGCACTTCCGCGTTTGTCAGAACGGGCTTTGGACCATCGCTTCGAAATCGCCCGCCGCCGCTTTGACGAGCGCCGCCGGGCCGGTGAGCTTGACGTACACGTCGCCCTGCGGGCTTTCGAGGATCGCGCCGTAGAGGCCGTAATCGGTCATCGGCGTGGTCGGCTGGCCGGGCATTCCGCTGGAGAATGTGCCGCTCTCGACCCGGACGCGCGTGACCTTGGTGGTTTTGATCGTGGCGGCCTCGACGGTGGGCTTGAGCTTGGCAGGCTCGTCGAATTGGCCGATCCAGCGGGAGATGTTCTGGTCCACGCCGCCGCCCTGGCCCGCGCCGAAGGTGAAGAACACCACGTCGGCCCCGGGGGCGGAGGGGTTGGCGGGGTCGGGGATGTGGAGCTGGGCCTTGCGCATGGGGGAGGTGGCCACGACCCACTGCCAGGCGGGGGGGCGTTTGAAGGTGAACGCGCCGACGGTGAAGGTCGCGGGGTCGGCGGCGCAGAGGGGGGTGGTGGCGGTCAGGAGGAGCAGGAGCGCAGGCAGGAAAAGGCGGGCGTACATGGCGAATTCAATGCCGCAAAAAGGGCGCGGTGTCGAGGGAGGAGAAATGCCGGAAAATTCGGGAAAATACCGTCAGGATAACGCAGATAACGCAGATAATGCGGATGCACGGGCTTGCGGGGTCACCACTCGAATTGGGCGGAGACCGGGCGGTGGTCGCTGGCGTTGGGGCCGGTCGGGGTGACGCTTGCGGTGAGGAGACGGGTTTGGTCGCCCTGGTAGAAGATGTGGTCGAAACACGCGGGCGGAAACGGCCCGCCGCCGGGCAGGGTCTGGCGCAGGGGCAGGGGGAGGCCCTGCCACGTCCAGCGGTAACCGTTGTCCGGCGACAAGAGGCAGCGCAGGGTGGTTTCCGACTGGAAATGTGGGTCGTCAAGAGAGGTGTTCATGTCGCCACCGATCAGGGCCAGGCGCACGGATCCCCAGCGCAGACAGCTCGTGCGCAGCCCTCGCTGGTGGGCGAGGACCTGGCGGAGTGATTCCTCGCGCATGGCGACGTTGGTGGCGTCGCCGCCGGGTTCGTCGTGCACGTTGCTCTTGAGGTGGAGGCCGTAGGCGAGGAGGACTTCGTTGGCCGGGAGACGGTAAGCCGCGTAGGCGAAGCCCCGGCGGGGCAGGAGGCCGCTGGCGTCGGGTCGGAAGGGTTGCCAACCGGCGGTCAGGAGCGGCAGGCGGCTGCAGAGGACGACCTGCTGGCGGGCGGGGACGTGGTCGGGTTCGCGGGTGAAGGCCGTACAGGCATCGACGTGGAAGCCGTCGGGGAGATCGGCCGCGAGCTTCCGGGCGGCGGTTTCGTCGCCGACTTCCTCCAGGCCGAGCAGGTCGGGGTGGAGTTTTTGGAGGGCCAGGAGGACGGCCTGGAAGTGGCGGGTCTGCGCGCCGAGGCCCGCGCCGGGCCGATGGCCGGGGAACCATTGGAGGTTCCAGAAGGTGACGTTGAGCGTGCCGTGGGGCGGAGGTGGGGGCGCGGAGGTGGAAGGGGAGGGCGGGGTGGGCGCGGAGAGGACCGGCGCGGGGGCGGTAAGTTGGGCGCGGGCCAAGGAGACGACGCACGCCGTGAAGGCGAGCGTGCAGAGAAGGGTTGGCAGCGATGGTGATCGCAAAACGGGTCGGAGGGTAGCGTGGGGCGGGGATGGTGGCTATGAAAAGCTTTCGGTTGTCGGGGGCGGGGACGATGCTCACGCAAAGGCGCAAAGCCGCAAAGAAATGGTGGCTGGCGGTGCCCTGGGGGCAGAGCGCGGCGCGATTGCTTGGCTGATCGACGCGTCCTCCAGACGGTCAGGCAGCTTCGCTGCTGTGATTTGCCATGGCGCCCGAAGGTCGCCATCCACCTTGCGGGTCAAGAAGCTCTGGACCCTGCTCCCTGCCTTGTTGGGTGTTTGTGTTATGATGTTGCATCCATGAATGCGCTCACCCCGGACTTCTGGCTCGGCCTGGGTGTCGGCGTCGGCGTCATGGGCTCAATCGCGCTGTTCGCATGGTTGCTGCAACGGCAGGGGCGGGAGTTGACGGCCTTGCGCCTGCGGGCAGAGATCGAGGATGAGCACGAGGGGGAATTGCGCGAAGAAGCAGAGCGGCGGGCTGTGGCCGAGACGCGCAACCGGCGGCTGCCCGAAGTGGAGGAACTCTTACGGGTCGTCCAATACGAAAACGGGAATTTTCAGGCGCGAGTAGCGGAGTTGGAGGCGCGGCTGGAATCCGAGCGGATGGCCGGGGCGGAACAACGCGCGCTGTTGGAGGATGCGCGGGAGGAGCTGTCGGATGCGTTCAAGGCGCTGTCCGCCGACGCGCTGCGGCACAACAACCAGTCATTTCTGGAGTTGGCTAACTCGGCGCTGGGTCGGTTTCAGGAGGCCGCGAGCGGGGACTTGCAGCGGCGGCAGGAGGCGATTGACGCGTTGGTAAAACCCATGCGCGAGTCACTCGACAAGGTGGACGAGCGGATCGGCGAGTTGGAGGTCGCGCGGGCGGGGGCTTACGAGTCGCTGACCTCGCAGGTGCGCTCGCTGGTGGAGACGCAGCATTTGTTACGCGGGGAGACGGCGAACTTGGTGAACGCGTTGCGGCGGCCCAACGTGCGCGGGCGATGGGGGGAAATCCAGCTCCGGCGCGTGGTGGAGTTGGCAGGGATGCTGGACCATTGCGATTTTACCGAGCAAACGAACGTCGTGACGGAGGAGGGGCGATTGCGGCCGGACTTGCTGGTGCGGCTACCGGCGGGGAAGATGGTGGTCGTGGATGCGAAAGCGCCGATTGACGCGTACTTTGACGCCGCGCGTTCGACCGACGACGCGGAGCGGGGGAATTTTTTGCGGCGGCACGCGGGTTCGGTGCGCGCGCACGTCGAGGCGCTGACGCGCAAGGCTTACTGGGAACAGTTTCCCACCGCGCCGGAGTTCGTGGTGTTGTTCCTGCCGGGCGAGAATTTCTTTTCCGCCGCGCTGGAACATGATCCGGCGTTGATCGAGCACGGCGTGGAGCGGAAGATCATTATCGCCACGCCGACGACGTTGATCGCGTTGTTGAGGGCGGTGTTCTACGGGTGGAGGCAGGAGGCACTGACGCGCGAGGCGACGGTCATCAGCGAATTGGGACGAGATTTGTACAAGCGTCTGGCGACGCTGGGCGAGCACTTTGCGAAGCTGGGCGGGAGTCTCGACGGGGCGACGAAGGCGTATAATCAGGCCGTGGGGAGTTTGGAAGGAAGGGTGATGGTGACGGCGCGGAAGTTTCGGGAGTTGGGCGCGATGGCGGGCGAGGGGGAGTTGCCCGTTTTGGGGCAGGTCGAGCAAGCCGCGAGGGTGATGCAGGGGGAGAAGGATGAAGGATGAAGGATGAAGGATGAAGGATGAAGGTGGAGGTAGTGGGGTGTAGAATTTAACGCAAAGGCGCAAAGAACGCAGAGACTCGCAAAGGAGAGAGAAGAGGGAAAAGTTGGGAAGGATGCGGGTGGCTTGGGCGGGGAAGCCGAAGCCTTCAAGACGAGGACGTTCACAATGGGAACGAGGGAAAGAATTGTCCGCAGATTGCAAAGGCAGGGGCTTTGGCCTCTGCCCCACTTCTAATCTGCGGACTTTTACGAGTGGTTCAGTTCGCGCTGCGGCGCTGGGCCTGGCGCAGGTAAACGAACATCACGGCGGCAAGGAGCGCGTGCAGGGCCAGGGAGGCCATCCAAGGGGCGCGGAGTCGTTGCAGGGTGTCGCCCAGTTCCGCGAGGCCTGTCATCGACTGGCCCATCGAATAAAACGGCAGCGTGAAACCCGACAACGCCAGCCACCAACGTGGCCAGGCCATTGGATTCGTCCCCGAGAGTATGCCGACGATGCCCACCATCTCGGGGATCACCCAGAGCACGAACGCGCCGAGACAGGCAACCTTAAGCCCGCGCCATTCCAGTAAAATTGCCCAGGTGAGCAGGGGGATCAACAGGCCCAGCGCGAGGTTGAGCGGGAGGCGGGGGCCGGGTGGAATGACCAGATGCAGCAGCGACGTGGCGAGCAGTTGCTCCACCAAATACACCCAGCCGCCCAACGCCATCAGGCCCAACACGATTGTCCACGCGAAGGCGCTCCCGGCGTCGCTCGCCCAAGGCAGGCGCGCGGCGGTTCCCTCGCGGTGGGCGCGCCGGGCGCGTCCGTGGCGTTCGAGCGTGGGCGTGATGATCGCCGCCAGGACCATTGCGCTGAGGAGCGCCACGCAGCCGAACGCACCCGCCCAGGCAACCGGGATCAAGCCTTCCGACAGGGCCTTGGCGGCGGCTTCGCTGACCGCGCCGTCGCGGTTGTGCTGGCCTTTGGCGACGAGGCGCGTGCCGAGTTCGAAGAGCGTGCCGTCGCGCAGGAGCGGCACGGTTTCGCCGAGGCTCATCAGGATGACCCAGGCCGAGAACGCCAGCGCCAGAGGCTTGCTGAAGAGGTGTGAATCGGCGCGCTGCCAGCGGCGGCGAAGGATCTGGAGGAGGAAGAGGATCAGCGCCGTCATGACCACCCAGGCGTAGCCGGTCGAGGTCAGTTGGTAGTCGAAGAAACGCACCTGGGCGGAGGTGTCAGGGCGGCCCTCCAGCGCGAGAATTTCGGAGGTGATGGCGCGCTCGACGCCGAGGTGCCCGAGCGGCCCGAGACCAAAACGCGCGAACAGCGGCACAACGAAGTGCAGGATAATGACGAGCAACTGCGAGACGGTGCCCGCGACGATTTTTTGCCGGATGATCGTCCCGGCGACGAGGCCGATGGAATGGTGCAGCAGCGCCGAAGTCGTCAGAAGTAAATACACGCGGAAGACGACGGCGAGCGGGATCTGGGCCATGACGATGCTCACGATTGTCCACGGCAGCAGGGAGGCGACGAGGGTCGTCTCCAGGATGGGCAGACCGACGAGGTAGCCGAGGACCTTGTGCCACGGGCCGAGGGGCGTGAGGCGCTGGGTGTCGGTCAGGCCTTCGGCACCCTCGCGCGCGATACCGACGGCGACGCTAAACGTGCCCTTGAGCAGCCAGAGCAGGCCTTGGAGGATGAGGATGGGAATCCAGGCGTTGAGCGCGGGGTGGATGTGCCAGGAGGAGTGGGTGTGGTCGTTGGTTTGCTTGCTGGCGAAGTACACCACCAGCCAGAGGAAGGCGGCGAGGGGTTGGACGACGACGCTCCACGCCCCGAGACGCAGGGGCCGCAGGCGCGCCGTGGCGTAGCGGCGCACGATGGGGTTGCACCAGAGCTGCCACAGGGGAGGGTTGGGAGGCATGGAAGGCAGAGGGCAGAAGGCAGAGGGCAGAAGGCAGAGGGCAGAAGGCAGAGGGCAGAAGGCAGAGGGCAGAAGGCAGAAGGCAGAAGGCAGAAGGTGGGTTAGGGGACTATTTTCGAGTGAATTTTTGCCTTCTGCCTTTTGTCCTTTTGGTTAGCGGTTGTCTCCGGGTTGATGGAGGCCGAGGACTACTTCCTCGATGCTGGCCTCGATCTCGCGCAGGGCGACGACGCCGAGGTTGGCCGCGCCTAGACGTTGGAAGAAGGCGGCCTGCTGCTCGTCGTTCGCCGCGCATTGACACTCGATCTCCTGCGCGCCGACGCGGGTGGTTGGGAAGTTGCCGCCCGCCTCGCCAGCCAGCCAAGTGAGCAGGGCGTCCACCGGGCCGGTCGTGCGCAGGCGCAGGCGGCGACGGCCCACGCCCTGCCGCGCGACAACCTCGCGCAGGGGACCGGCGTCCACGAGGCGGCCCGATTGGAGCAGGCCAACGCTGGTGCAGAGGTCCTGAAGTTCGGAGAGGACGTGGCTGCTGAGGATGATAGTAGTGCCCTGGGCGGCCTGGGCGCGGAGAGCGTTGCGCAGGGCAGCGCGCGCGTGGGGATCCATGCCGCTGGCGGGTTCGTCGAGGATGAGGACGAGCGGCTGGTGCAGGAGGCTGGAGGCTAGCACGAGGCGCTGGCGCATCCCGAGGGAAAGCTGGCGGCAGAAATCGCGGCGTCGGTCGGTGAGTTCGACCTGGGCGAGGCTGGTTTCAACGCGCTCGTCGCGCTGGCGGCCCCAGAGGCCGAAGCACTCGGCGACGAAGCGCAGGTATTCCTCGGCGCGGAGGTCCTGAGGCAACGGGGCGAGGTCGGGCATGTAGGCGAGGATCGCGCGGGCGGCGCCGGGGTCGCGGCGGGCGTCGCGTCCGGCCAGGGTGATCTCGCCGTGGGTCGGGTCCTGCAAGGTGGCCATCGCGCGGAAGGCCGAGGTTTTGCCCGCGCCGTTGGGGCCGAGCAGACCGAAGATCTCGCCCGCAGGCACGTCGAAGCTGAGGTCATGCAGGGCGACGCGTGAGCCGTAATCGACGCGCAGGTTGCGCACGCGGACGCTGGTGTCGTTCATACGGCTGCGTTCGTAGTCACAGGGCGGGAATGGCCTCGCGCAAAGTTCACCAAGTTCACAAAGAAGGGGGGCGGTTGGGGTTTTCAGAGTTCCAGCGCGGACACGGCCCACGCGACGTTGCCGTCCACCTGGCGACCGCCGTCCACGAGGGCCGCCTGGATGGCGCGCTGTTCGCGCCGCGATTTATTCTCCGTTTTCAGAAAGGTCTGAGAGAGGGTCGGCGCGACGGCCACGGCGGGGCGGCGCGTGCCCGTCGAGCGTTGTGGGTCCAGCAGCCAGTAGGCGAGCGACGCCACCGCGAGACCGGCGGCGACGCGGCCCAGCCAGAACGTCAGGGGCGGGCGGGTGGTAGTGATGTTAGTGGAAGTGCTAAATGGAACGACGTTGGGTGGGTTCACGAAAGCGGCAGCGAGGATGCGGTCGCGCAGGGCGTTGTCCGTGTCCGTGGCGAGCGGCGGGAGGGTGAGTTCAGTGGGCAGCCCGGCGAGCCAGAGTTCGGCGAAACGCGCGCACGCCGGGCAGGCGGCGAGGTGGGCCGAGAGATCCGGGGGCAAAGGCGCGTCGGAGTCGGCCAGTTCAGAAAGTTGTGCCTGGACGGCGTCGCAACCGAAGAGCGGTGGCGGGGTGAAGGATGGGTCGGGCGTGGTCATGATGACGCGAGGAGGCGTGGTTGGAAAAGCGGTGCAAGGGTCTGGCGGGCGCGGAACAGGAGCACTTTGGCGTTGGCGAGGCTGATGTCCAGCGTGCGGGCGATTTCTTCGACGCCGAGGTCCTCCTGCACACGTAACCAGAGGGCACTGGCCTGGGCCTCGGGCAACCGGGCAAAGACGATGCGCCAAGCGTCGGCGGCGGCTTCGGCGGCCTCGTGGAGACGCGCGGGTGAGTTGTCGTCGACCGGCTCGGCGAGGGGCGCGAGGGGTCCAATCGGCGCGCGGCGACGCCAGAAGTCGGCCAGCTTGCGGCGGGCGATGGCGTAGAGCCAACCCGTGAAAGGGTGTTGGCGGTCGTAGGTGTGGAGGTTACGACAGACAGCGAGGAAAGTTTCCTGCGCGAGGTCGTCGGCCTCGGTGCGGTCGCCGCAACGCACGGCGAGGAACGCGCGCAGACGCGGCAGGTGCCGGTCGATCAACGCGGACCCCGCCGCGCGATCACCGGCCTGCCAACGCGCGGCCAGCGCAGGATCGTCCGTCTCCTGGCTGACCGCAGGCTGGGCGATGGTGGCAGAGCGCGCGCTCATTCGTCGCTGTCGTCGTCGGCGTCTTGCTTGGCGGCTTTGGGAGCCTTGTCGTCGGCCTGGTTGGCCTTGCGGTGCTCCTCGGTTTTAGTTTTGGCGTTCTGGATCTCGCGCACGAAGTTGTCGAACAACTTTTTGGCTTCCTGCGGCTCCAGGTGGAGCTTCATGGCGAGTTGCGCGCCGTCCTGCTTGAGGGTCAGGCGTTCGTCCCAGGGCACGTCGGTTTTGCTTTGCAGGGAGAGGGCGGCGACCATGCCGTCGATCATGCGGGCGGCGCGGCGGGCGGAGCGGTCGCCGTCGAGTTCCGCCGAGGCGTCGAGGTCGAGTTGCGCGCCGTCGGAGAGGATGTGGAAATCCAGGTGCGGCAGGAGGTTGAGCAATTCGGAGTTGCGCAGGGCGCTGTCGCCCGTGAGCAGGAACTTGATTTCGACGTTGCCGCCGAGCAGTTCGTTGGGCTTGGGCGGGGTGGCCGTCGTGAAGCCGCCCGCGCCGGAAGCGAGGGCCGGTTCGAGCAGCGCGCGGGAGGTTGCCACGAGCACACGCACATCGCTGAATTTGCCGATCCAGACCTCCTTGCCCTGGTGGGCGAAGTGGATGGCCGGGAATCCGGCGACCGTCTCGACGGGGGCGTCGTGCTTGCGGCTGACGGCCTCGAAGCGGCGGACGATACCGCCGTTGTCGGCGGTGAAGGTCAGATCGGCCAGGACGGGGAAGTCGTGGCTGCCGGGTTTGGGCGGCTGGAAGCCGAAAAGGGCGACGGATTCGAGCTTGCCGCCGGGTAGAGAGGAGCGTTCGCCGGAGAGGGCGGTGAGGATGGGGTCGAGGTTGCTGAAGAGTTCGCGGCCCAGGCCGGAGCGGAGGCGTTCGGCGTCGAAGCGGACGGACCAGAGCACGGGGCGGTCGGCGACGGTGGCGGTTGGCGCGGTGGCAGCGGCGGTGGCGGCCCGGGCGGCGCGGGTGGGCGTGAAGCCGCCGGTCCAGAGGGCGGCGGCAGCGGTGGTGATGGTGAGGGTGGAGCGAAGTTTCATCATGGTTGGTCGATGCCGAGGGATTCGCGGTTCGGGCGGGAAAGGTTACAGGAAAATTTTCGACGTTGTCATGATTTGAGAATGGTCCTGTGACAAGCGGCCTCTGCCGAGACGAAAGACATCTTCCCTGTAAAATTTAGTTTGACGAGGTGAGCCTTACCTGGGTAAATAGCGGTGGTTCTCCCCATTTATGAGCCGGTTTCCCGCTCTCCCTCGCGTCGTCGCCACCTGTCTGCTCAGTCTGGTCCTGGCCGTGCCCGCCCTGGCGTACACGCCGAGGTACACGGTCAAGAAGACGATCTATGCCAGCAGTTTGTATCCCGGTACTAGCACCGTGCCGATGACGATCACCGGACTAAACAGCTCCGGGCGGTTGGTGGGGTACTACAGCTATCAGGTCAAGGCAAACAACCACACTTCCACTTACATCCAGGCGTTGGTTTGGGACGAGCCGACCCAGAGCTTCCTGAACGCCGCCGCGTCGCTCTACTGCTCGTACAGCATGGCCACCTGCGTCAACGACGCCGGCGCGGTGGCGGGCGTCTACTGGACGGACAACGTCTACCGCCAGCTGGGCTTTGTGTATCAAAACGGAGTAGCCACCACGATCTCTTCGCCGGACGACAGCGATGTCGATGCGATCATCGGCATCAATGCCTCCGGCCAGGTGATCGGCACCTACATGGCAGGTTTTGGTTACAAGCGCGCTTTTCTCTGGGATGGTTCCCAAGCCGTTGACCTGGGCGACCTGGGTACCCCCGGGGAACCGTCGAACGCCTTCGTTTGGCCATCGAGCATCAACGCCGCCGGTCAGGTGGTCGGCACGATTTATACTCACCGCACGGAAGTGCCGCTGCCCGGCCAACTGGTGACTGATCCCAGCCAAGCATTTCAGTGGTCGAATGGCAGCATGACCTCCCTGCCGGGATACGGGGGCGAGATCTACACGCGGGCGATTGCCAACAACGACCTGGGTATGACCGTGGGCAGCACCTATCACAACACGCCGTTTGAGGGCACGAGCTCCACCACGGGTGCGTTGTGGAGCGGGAGCGATTTTTACGACTTCGGCATCCAGGACACCCTGCCTTACGCCGTCAATCCAGACGGCCTGGTGACCGGGACGACCTACGTGCCGGACAGTTCCCTGCCGGGAGCCGACCGGTCTTTGCACCTTTTCAACTGGCTCCCGACCGGCACGTTGAACGATCTGGGCCTCGCACAGCTTGCGCCGAACGACGAGAACTTCCAGTTGACCAGCGTCAACCAAAGGGGAGACGTGGCGGGTTTCGTCACCGATGCCCTGGGGCGAGCGCAGGTGTTCGTGCGCATCGCGGGCACCGGCACCGCCAATCTCGCCTCGCTGGTGCCCCCCGGGTCTCCCCCGCTGGACTGCGCGGCGGACGACACCGACGGGAGGCGCGTGCTCCTGAACGACGCGGGACTGCTCGCCTACTCGGGCTACGACCACACGGGCAAGCCGGTCGTGGTGCTCCTGACGCCCGACGCGGACAACGACGGGCTACCCGACAACTGGGAGTTGGAGCATTTCGGGAATCTGGCCCAAGGGGGCGGGGATGACCCGGACGGCGACGGGCTGAGCAACCTGCAAGAGTACCTGCAAGGCAGCAACCCGACGGATTACTTTAACGGCGCAACGCCCGTCCTGACCATGGCGAGCGCCAATCCTCAAACCGGCAATCCCGGCCAATTGCTCCCTGCGGCGCTGGCCGTCCGGGTGGCCGACGCTGCGGGCAATGCTTACGCCAACGCTTCAGTCATCTTCACGGTGATTTCTGGCGGCGGGTCGCTCCAAGTCACCAACAGCGCCACGGCAGGGAGCACACGCACCGTGCATACCGATGGCAACGGGCAGGCTAGAGCCTACTTCCGGTTACCTGAAACTCAGCAGGCTACCTGCAAAATCCGTGCTCAGGTGACAGGCCTCCAGCTAGGTGCCACCGCGTCCACTCAGATCTTCACCGCGCTGAGCGATGACGGCAGCGGTTCCTTCGGCTCGGCATTTGCTCCCACGAATTTCATCTCGCAAGGCAACCTGGATGGGAGCCTCAACATGAGCTGGGAGAATCATACGGACGATCAAACGCCTATCGAAATTGAGATAAAACAGGCGGATGGCACTTGGAAACTGGTTGCTACACTGGCGCCTGGCACAACATCTTACTACTACCCAGCTCATCAATGATAGCGAATAGTGTAATACGAAACAGCTTATTAAGCCTAGTATTTGTCTTCGCACTAACGGGACATATAATCGCCCAATCTAGGGTAGGTGCTTCAAGAAGCGTTGATCCAAATGCCAATGTAGCAACCGCTAATATTTTGCCGATAACTCAATACATTGCAATCGACGCGAGCAAAAATTCTTTGAGTGATCCGGTGACTCATGTCGCTCTGGATGATGCAGGCAAAGTCGCTTTTTGCGCTGTCGTACCCACGAGTGAGTTCACAGGTTATGTGGACGTCAATTTGTTTGTGAATGGACAAATCGTGGAGTTGCAGAGCTTCGAAACTTCCGATATAACGTGGGCTAGGTGTTATCAAGCCTATCCCGAATATCTAAGGGCTAACGGCGAAGTCCTTGGAAGTTATGCAAGATGGGAGCGTCTTCCTGATGCCACTGATCCACCGAGTTGGTATTCTGAAGACTATGCGTTGGACTTTTGGGGCGGATCTCTCGCCTCCAGGGGGCGTATTTCTGAACTCGGCCTCACCTATCCTTTCTACAATTTCACAACCAACAAACATCACAACACGGGAAATTGGTACGGGGCATCCGAGACAGGATTTGCAACCAGTCAAAGGTGGAGCGAATTTGATTTAGCAGGACAGCCTAAATATATACTTTGTCCGCCAGGGGAAGAGGGATATGGATGTCCATACGTGAGCCAGATTGTATGCAAAGATGGGATATCTTTCTTCGATGGAGAATTGCCCAACACGGCCCAAGATATAATTGATCCACAATGGTTCCTTAAATTTAGGAAGCAAAAATTCAGTCCAATAAACGGATTGATAAATGACCAAGGCAACGCCGTGGGATACAGGTATTGGTGGAACGGACAAGCGGTGGCTTCAACGAACCTACCAGACGGCTGCTGGCCCTGGAGTTTTACAAATGACAACCGCATGGGGGTGGTTGATTATACAAATCCAGAAGAGGGTATGTTATGGGAAAATGGTGCGGTTAGTTATTTTCGAGATTTACTACAACACAATCCATTCGCCTCTCAACTAAGAAATATAATTCCGCGGTGGTGCTAAACCGGGTGTTGCTCGGTGGGAGTAAATTGTAGGGCAACGGGCTCCGTTGCCGGCAGAGTCCCTGGCAACGGAGCCCGTTGCCCTACAATGAAAAGCAACACCGAGTTTGTCACTACCAATTCCGCTGATCATCAGTAACGAAAACCCAATTACCCACAGCTATAACGTAGTGACAGCATTGAAGGATGAAGGCAAAGACAAGTTAGTTTTGTGGAAGAATGTTCTGCCTCCGAAGTCTGCTGCTGGCACGCAGCCACCGCGTCGCTGGGAGCTCAGCGAAATGAAATTGCCGGACGGAGTAAACATTGAGTGGGAAAACTTGGAAGTGATCAACTCCAGCGGCGTCATCGCTGCCATCGGCAACGGTGGCCATGCTCTGTTGCTCGTGCCGGTCGAGATTCGGGACTTGAAGGATTTGGATGACTCAAACGACGATGTATTGATCAAATCACTGGACAGCCTCTTGGATGCCAGCCCCGCGTCCGTGGCTTGGATCGAGCCACATAAGAAAACGCTGGACATACAGCCCGCCGCTTACGATGCGGGCGACGATCCGCGCATGCCGCAACTCGCTGTGCAACTCAAGGGACTGCCTGCCGCCGTGCAGGTGAAATGGAAATTCGATTGTAAATATAACCGGCCTAATGGGAGAACGATTGCCGAGGACGAGGTCAAGTTGCCTGCGGACGGCAGCTTCAAGGTTGTGGCGGGCGACCAACCGTGGAACCTCTACCAAGAATATGCCGGTCAGCCGTTTTTTGGTGGCGATGTGACGTTGATCTACCAAGTGGTGGCACCGAACGGCACTGTGTTGGTCCCGATGACCACTGCCTCTTTCCGCATCGCGGGCAAGAACCCGGACAACAGCCGGGCACGCCTTTATTTGAATGCGACCCAGCCCGACCTCTGGTATGCCTACGCCATTTGCAAGCACGAGACGGCGGAGTTCCGCTACCAAGGGACGTTTTACAACCAGTTCGTGGGCAACCCCGTCGGCAAGACGTTGCTGTATAGGAATTATAACAACCGGCGTTTCACGTTCAAGTGGGGCGAGCCGACATGGAACTGGGACGGCTCGGACAGTAAGCCGGGTGGTTTCGGATTGTTCCAAGTGACGGGCTGGCAGGGGGCGCAACTAGGCAATGTACCACGAGATGTGATCTGGAACTGGGAGCGGAACATGGCCGAGGCAGCCAATGAGATCCGGCGTGACAAAGTGCCCGGGGCGACCGCCTACTTCAGCGCGGTGCGGTCGAAGTACGGCGCAGGTGTGCCGGATGCGCCGCTGGTCAGGACTGGCAAGTCGCGCGACTTGACCGGCTTTGAAGCCGATGTGATTGTCCGATATAATGGCGTTGGCAAAACACCGTATCATCCCGAGTTGAGTCGCTGGCTTCCAGATGACACACGCGATCCTTGGACGTACACAAACGGACAGTGGAAAGGACCGGTGCCGAATGTGCAGAACTATCTTAACAAGGTGCTACCAGAATTTGAATAAGCCATGAAGAAATTTTGCCTACTAATCGCAATCAGCATGCTTACGTTGGATCGTGTACAGGGCAGTGACTTGATTAATGATCCCGTCACTGATTACACCAACAGACATAAGGATGACCTCAGAACAGGTGGTCAACAAAATGAACACGTTATCAAAATTGAGATCGATTTAAATAATGATGGAAGAAAAGACATGTTCCTCTCTCATGAAAACTCGGGTGCTCTTTCCAAGGAGTACGTGAATAGAGTTTATACCTGGGACCTGTATCTAAAACTTGCGGACGGCAATTATGCTTTGATGGACGCCGAAAAATTTCAGATGGATAATGGCAATACACAAATATTAAAAGGCCAGTCCATAGCTTTTGATCCAAGCAAAGTTTATGTGGGCTACATTGCCGAAGTCAAAGTATGGGGCATCTTAGCCATTTATTATCTGCCGAAGCATAACCAGGCAACGTTTGCAGCGCTTGTTTTGCGTAACAACTATTTTGAAGAACTGAATTTTCCGTACCCACAGAATCCGACGGAGACATATCATCGTGACGACGCGAACACCATCGTCGATCTTCCGCAGGCTTACGCCCACTACGTCGCGTCATTAACCACGATCACGATCGTTGTGTTGCCGCAAACTTACTGAGGGCGAGCGAAAAGGGGGCATTTCCAATTTTCCCTCTTCGTTCCCAAGTTATACTTGGGAACATCTTGTCAGCGAAGTTGCACTTCGTCTGGTCGACGCGCACAAGGAAGCATCGCTTCCCAGCCCAGTGTGTTCCCAAGTACAACTTGGAAAAGAGGAATAATACTGAAGCAGGGGAGAAAAGAGGACGGTTCCAACTTTTTACCCTCCAAAATAGTCTGCGCAGCAGTTCGTGCCACTTCCACTCGATTCTCCGTACCGGCCGGTATAAAAGTCGAAACCGACCTCTCCTAGGAGAGGCGGGGGGGGGAATCGAACCCCCGAATAGAGGTTTTGCAGACCTCGGCCTTACCACTTGGCTACCCCGCCGTTTGAGAGCGAACCGGATCTTGTCACGCTTCCGGCCCGCCCTCAAGGGAAATGTTTCACGCGGGAAGGACGGGCGGTCAGCCGATTTGTTCGTCAATTTTGCCCAGAGCAGCACCCGGCACGTTTGCGTTCCGGCGGCTTTTGCCGACGCTGTGACGTGATTTCGCTCAAAACCTATGGACGCGTCGAAGACGCCTGGTGCGACGGCGTCGAGGCCTGGTGCCGCGCCGCGCCGGACTTCGTGCTCGGTGGCGGGCGCGCGTGGCTGGTCACCGCCAGCGACGGCCAGGCCAACTGGATCAGGCGCCGGTTGCTCCGGGCGGGCGTCGCCCTCTTCGGCGTGCAGTTCCTCGACGCCCGCACCCTGCGGCGCGAGCTTTGCCTGCGCCACGGCCTGCCCGCCCGCGCGCTCGGGCAGGAGACGCTGGAGTTTTTGCTGCGCCTGCGCGCCCTCGCCGCCGCCCGCGAGGACGGCAGCCCCCGCTGCGCCGCCGTCGCGCGCCACCCCGGCACCTGCCTCGCGGCGCTCGACGACTACGCCGCCGCCGGTTGGCTCGACGACCCCGGGCTGCTCGACGAAATCCTGCCCGACGAACTCGGCGGCTTCCTGGACGAACTCCGTGCGCTCGGCGCCTGGACGCCCGACCTCGACGCCCGCCTGCTCGCCGCGACGCTGGCGACGGACCACCGCCGTCTCGCGCCGCCGCTTTCCGTCTGCGTTTTCGGTTGGGACGCGAACGCGTGGGCGTACTTCGACCTGCTGCGGGCCGCAGCAGGCAGCGCGGGGTCCACCTACGTGTTCATGCCGTCGCCGCGCGGGATTTCCGAAGGTATCCAGCAGGAATGGGTGGAGGCATGCGAGGACGCATTCGGCACCGCGTTCGACACCTGCGAGAACAGCGATTTTACCTCTGCGCAGGCCGCGCTGGCGAGCCGCCTGGAAGGCGCATCGCTCGACTCGCCGACGCCCGACGCGCCCCTGCCGCCGCCCGAACTGCTGACCGGCGTGGATACACACGACGCCGCCATTTTGGTGCGCGATTACGCCGCCCGCTGGCTGTTGGCACACGCCGAGGATGCCGACGCGCGCCTGGCCATCCTCTCGCCCTGCCGCAACCCCTCGGCGGTGGCGGTCGTGCGCGCGCTGACGGCGGCGGGCATCGCCGTGGAGGACGAATTGGGCGAGATCGCCGAGCTGGATCTGCCCGTGCAGATCCAGCGCGCCCTGCTTGACTACTACCTCAACCAGGGCGGGCTGGACCCGCTGTTGACCCTGGTGGAACTGCTCAACCAGCACGCGGCGGCCAAGGAAAAATTGTCCAAAAATGGGCAGGTACTGCGCGAGGTGTGTCCGCTCGATCCGGTGGCGGTGCGCGAGGCGTTGCACGGCGCGTTCGCCGAGGTGCAGCACCACGACGCGCGTGTGCTCAGCGACGCCGCATCGTTCGCCCGTGCGTCCGTCGCGCGGCCCCTGCGCCGGTTGATCGACCATCTGGAAGCGTGGCCCGACACGCTGCCCTGGCGCGAGGCGTTGCGACGCTGGTGCGAAGGGTTGTGCGGCCTGGGTGTTTCCATTGATTCGTTGGAACCGCTGTGGTCGCAGTTGCAGACCCTGCCCGTGCCCGATCCCGTGCCCTCGGAGGCGCTTTTCCGCTACCTGAGCGCCGTGCTGGAATGCGCGTCGGCGCGGCGTCCGCCGGGCGCGGCGCACCGGTTCGCGCGGGTGGTCGTCACGACGCTGGCAGGGGCCGCCGGGCAGACGTGGGGCGGCGTCGTGCTGCTGGACGCCAACGAGGGATCGTGGCCGCTCTATCCGCCGGAAAACCCGTTCTTCGACGATGCCGTGCGCGCGCGGTACAACGTCCGCCGCACAGAAATCAACCCTACGGAGGGTGTGGTGCGTCCCGGCCATCTGCTGACCTCCGCCGACCGTGCGCAGTTGGAACATTTCCGCTTCCTGGAAACCCTGGAAAACTGCACGGGTCCGCTCGCGTTCGCCTCACTCACCAACGACCCGACCCAAACCAACCGCGAGCTGTACCCGAATGAGTGGCTGCTGCGCTGTCTGGTGGAAAGCGACCGCAGCCCGGCGCGGGACGAAAAGCTGCTCGACCGTTGGCGTGGTTCGATCCGGCAGGCCACGCGCGCGAAGTCGAAGTTACCCGCCGGAGAACAGTCTCACCTGCGCGACGTGCATGGCCGCCGCCGCGATCCGGACGCGCCGTTCGACGAGCATTTCTTTAATTTCCAATCTCTGACCAGTCCCGATGAACTGCCTTGGGCTGAGGCGTGGTCCGCCGGGAACCTGGACGCCGTATGGAATCAACCCGCCACGTTCGCGCTGGCGCAGGTGTTCGCGGCCCAACCTTGGCGCGAGCAGCACCGTCGCCTGACGCGCGCGGAGAGCTGGATGGTCGGGCGGATGGTCCATCGGTGGGTTGAATCGGCGTTGGGTCGCTCGCGCGAGCCGCGCCTTTTCCGCGCCGACGACTGGAACCGCGCCATTGGTCCCGGCCTGGCGCGGGCGCAGGCGGAGGCCGAGGCGTCGCTGCGCAAATCGCTCGCCCGGTCGCACCGGCTGCCGGACGCGCACGCGCCGCTGCCGTTATGGTGGCAGGGTGTGTTGCGCAAGACGGCCTGGGCGGCCTTCCGTTGCCTGGAATCGCTGGCCGAAACCGCGCTGGCCAGCGGCGGGGACGCCGGGCGCTGGCTGAGCCTCAACCGCGCGTTCCGCACCGAACTGGGCACCTCCGAGGGGCCGCTGCGGCTGGAGGCGCGGTGCGACTTGGTGTTGCTCGACCGTCCGGAGATCGTGGGCGCGTCCTGCCAGTTGCTCGACATCCGCACGGGCGCGGCCCCGGCGAGCGGCGCGCTGCGGGCGCCAGCCGTGCAATCCGGGCGCGGGCTGACGCTGGCAGCCACGCTATTCATGGCGCGTGCGGAAGGCGCGGAATCCGTTAATACCCAGGCAGGGGTCATCAGCCCGGACGGCAGCAACGTGGCGATGGTCGGCGAGGAATCCGCGCCGAATTTGCAGCCCGTGCTGGACCAACTCGCCCGGCAGCAGCGCACGCTCGTCTTCGGGCAAAAAGGCGCGGTGGCGGACACGGGCGGCTACGGCGCGACGGAAAATCTGCCGCTGGCAACCACGCCCATCGACCCGGCGGTTTTGGCGCGCAAGGCCGAGTGGACGGGGCAGTGATCCAGGTTAATTTTTCTGGTAACGTTGTTTGATTTGGTCGTCTGCCTGTCGCTCAATTTCGCCGGGCAAAGCGTTCGCGCGGTTAGACACCTGTGGCACCGATCCACCAACGCTGGCATAATGCGCCCGCGCTCCGGCGACCGTTCTTGGATCGACTGGCCTGTCCTGCTCGTCCAAATACAGCGCGCCAATCTGTTCCACCGGCAGATTTGCCACCAGCTCGCGTGCTCTATCCAGGCTTTCAAGCCAGCGCATTTTCATCGCCACGTAGTCGAGCTGAACCGCGCCCAATATCTCTTGAAAACCTTCGGGTCTCATGCGGTTGAAGCGGTTTGCCTGCTCTAAAACAAAATCGGGCGTCAGGCCGGGATCTTTCCCCGCAGCCGCCCATGCCAACAGTCCCAACGGCGCAAAACTCTCGTCCAGATACAGCGCATCCACGAAGTCGCGCGCCTCCCAGCGCCCGGCCAAGGCCAGCAATTTGTTGGTGGCCAGATCGGCCAAGTGCAACCGCCAGCCAAACTCTGCATCCGGCTGAACCGGGAAAAAACGAAATGCGCTGTCTTGTGCCCATTCCAGCTTCAAACTTTCCCCCTCACTCATCACCAACACCCTCTGAAAGCCAGGTTGCCTGAGTAACCATTGCATTTTATAACCCGCGGTTTCCAACGTGGCAAAATCAGCGGCGGCGGCAACGGCCACGCTTTCCAACGCATCGTGAAAGATATCCACATCGACCGAGTAACGGAGCGATTGCGGCGTGGCATTGATCGCCGTGCCGCCCGCCACAAAGCTGGTCGGCCCACGGTTGACCGCCAGCAGGCGCAAGATGACGCGTTGGAACTCGGTGATTGGCATACGACGATCCCGCCACGACGCGGGACAATATTTTACAGCCGCACCGCCAGCCGCATTCCGTCCCACCCGCCGTAGGTCCGCAGACCCCGGACCAAAGTGTCGCGCGACAGGTCGCAAATCCGCACGCTCTGTGGCACCCACCAGAAACAGCGCGTGCGGTATTGCTCCAATTCCTCGCTGAGATCGTTGGCGGACGCTGGCATAAACGGCGGCGGGTTGGCGGCTTGCTTTGGGACCACCTTATCGCTTCCGGTGGCACCCTGCATCCGAAAATTCCGGTTGACGCCGCCCGCCGCCGCCTCTAATCGTTGTCCCAAGCTCTTATCAAGAGTGGCGGAGGGACTGGCCCGACGATGCCACGGCAACCGCTGAACGGCGCACTTTACCCAAGCGCGCCCGACAGGCCCAGGTGCCAATTCCAGCCTCGCAACCCTCACCGGTTGCGCGGGAAAGATGGGAGAAAGGTTGTGCGCGGTCGGGGTGGGCGTTCGTTTCGCCTGAACTTCCTCCCGCGAGGTCACCGCAACCTTTCCCGCGTCTTTTTCGGCTGGAAGGTTTCGCGTCGGTTTCGGTCTCGTTCGCCCCTCGTGGCGAGGGCGTTTTCGAGGACCGACCACATGGACACCAACCGCAACCCGTTCTTCACGAACCTGCGCTGCCGCGAGTGCGGGCGCACTTACCCGAAGCAGGCCATCCACATCTGCGAGTTCGATTTCGGACCGCTCGAAGCCGCCTACGACTACGCCGCCATCGGCCGTGCGCTGACCCGTGAGATCATCGCCCAGCGTCCGCAGACGATGTGGCGTTACCGTGAACTGCTGCCCATCGACGGCGAGCCGACCGTGGGCACGCAGGTCGGCTTCACGCCGCTGGTGCGCACCGACCGCCTGGCACGCGCGCTGGGCCTGCGCGAATTGTACGTCAAGAACGACACGGTCAATTACCCGACGTTGTCCTTCAAAGACCGCGTGGTTTCCGTGGCGCTTAGCCGGGCGCGGGAATTGGGCTTCGAGACGGTCGCCTGCGCCTCGACGGGCAACCTCGCCAACTCCGTCGCGGCCAACGCGGCGTCCGCCGGGTTGAAGAGCTACGTCCTCATCCCCGCCGACCTGGAAACGAGTAAGGTGCTCGGCTCGCTGGTGTACGGCACGAACGTCATCGGCATTCACGGCGCGTACGATCAGGTCAACCGTCTGTGCTCGGAGATCGCGGGCAAATACGGCTGGGGCTTCGTGAACGTGAACCTGCGTCCGTACTACGCGGAAGGCTCCAAGACGATGGGTTTCGAGATCGCGGAGCAACTCGGCTGGCGCGCGCCGCGCCAGACCGTGGTGCCGATGGCCAGCGGCTCGCTGCTCACGAAGATCCACAAGGCGTACAAGGAACTGGCCGCCACGGGCCTGATCGAGAACACGCACTTCGCGGTGTTCGGCGCGCAGGCTAGCGGTTGCTCGCCCATCGCGGAAGCGATGAAAAAAGGCTCGGATCTGGTCAAACCGGTGGCTAAGCCGAAGACCATCGCCAAGTCGCTTGCCATCGGCACCCCGGCGGACGGTTATTACGCGGTCCACACGATGCGCGACACGGCAGGCACCGCTGAGGACGTGACCGACGAGGAGATCATCGAAGGCATCCGGCTGCTGGCGGAGTGCGAGGGCATTTTCGCCGAAACCGCCGGGGGCGTCACGGTGGCGTGCGCCAAGAAGCTGGCGGCGAGCGGCAAGCTCGACCCGCAGGCGAGCACGGTGCTGTGCATCACGGGCCATGGCCTGAAAACGGCGGAAGCCGTCGCCGAGCATTGCGGCGCGCCGCGTCTCATCAACCCGAGCCTGCGCGAGTTCGAGGAGTTGGTCAAAGACGAACTGACCACGGCCGTCTAGCGCTAAACCTTCTCTGCCTCAATCCTTTCTTTCCCATGCCCACTAACATCCGCATCCCCACCCCGCTCCGCAAACTCACCGGCGAGCAGGAAGTCGTCCAGGCGGACGGCTCGACCATCGGCGAAATCCTGCAATCGCTCGACAAATCATATCCCGGCCTGAAAGAGCGCATCTGCGACGAGAACGGCAACGTACGCCGCTTCGTCAACGTGTACCTCAACGACGAGGACATTCGTTTTCTCGACGAGAACGCCACGGCGGTCAAAGACGGCGACGAGATCAGCATCGTGCCCGCGATTGCCGGGGGGTAGAACTTAGTGACGGCTCTCGGAGCTTGGTGGCAGACAATCTCGCGCTTGGCGACGATTCAAAGCTCATGCCCACGAAAAAGTTTCTCCTCCTTGTCTGCACCCTCCTGCTGGCCCTCGTCGCCACCCTCCACGCCGGGAAGCAGGACTTCACCCTGATCAACAAAACCGGCTTCGACCTGCACGAGGTTTACGTCTCGCCGCACGGCAGCGGCGACTGGCAGGACGATGTGCTTGGCCACACCGTGCTGCCCGAAGGTGCGACGGTCAAAATCAACTTCGAGCGCCAGATCAAAGGCAAGGATTGGGATCTCAAGGTTGTGGACAAGGCGGGCAAGGCGACGACCTGGGAAAAGCTCGACCTGCTCGAAATTTCCAAGGTCACGCTCCATTTCGACGGCGGCAAGGCGACGGCGGAAGTGGAGTGATGCCAACTTTTCCCCGCATGACAACCGGCCACAGTCCGGCTAGAGGTGACAACCTATGAAGTTGCGTCTCTGGCTGATGTTCCAACCCCGCCTCGTCACCCAACCCGTCGTGTACGAGTTGGGCAAGAAGTTCGAGGTCGTCACGAACATCCGCCAAGCCAGCGTGAACGAGGAGATCGGCCTGGTTTCCACCGAGATCGAGGGTGAACGCCCGGAAATCGACCGCGCCATCGCGTGGTTAGAGGAGATCGGCGTGAAGGTCGAGCCGGTCGAAATCAACACCATCGAAGGTTAGGAAAATCGACTTTCCATGACCCAATCTGGGAACGCCTGTGAAGAGGCGTCCCCAATGGATCACGTCAAGGCGTCGCCGCCGGCACCGCAGGCGTGGCGGGAAGCGTCAGGACGCGGCCCACGGCGTGCAGATACGCGCGCGCGCTGGCCTCGATAACATCCGTGCTCGCACCCTTGCCGGTGATGAGCTTGCCGTCGCCGAAGTCCACCTTGAGCGTGACCTCGCCCAGCGCGTCCTTGCCGCCTGTGACGCCCTGCACGTGGTACTCGACGAGGTGACCCTGCCGACCCAGGATGCGGTCCACGGCCTTCATCGCGGCGTCCACCGCGCCGTTGCCGGGGGACGAATCCTGCAAGACTTCGATGTCAGCTGCCGTAGCGTCGCCGTCCACGCCAGGCGCGCCTCTGCGCAGGCGTACCGTGGCGGTGGGGATCGTCGTGGTGCCGCTGGTAACGTGGATGTATTCCAACTCGTAAGTGTCCGGCGCGCCGAGGCTGCTGTCTTCCACCAGCGCGGCCAAGTCGTCGTCGTACACGAACTTTTTGCGGTCGCCGACCTCTTTGAAACGGCGGAAAACGTGTTCGGCCTCGTCCGCGCTCAAGGTGTGGCCGAGGTGTTCCAGGCGTTTGATCATGGCGTGGCGTCCGCTGTGCTTAGTGAGCGGCAACTCCGTCTCACCCCAACCTACGTCGTGCGGGTCCATGATTTCGTAGGTCTCGCGTTTCTTGAGGATACCGTCCTGATGGATGCCGCTGCTGTGCGCGAAGGCGTTCTCGCCGACGATGGCCTTGGAGCGCGGGACGAGCAGGCCGCTCATGCGGCTGATGAGGCGCGAGCTTTTGACGATCTCGCGCGTGTTCACGTCGGTCGTGACGTGGCCGAACACCTCCGGGCGCGTGCGTAGCGCCATGACGACCTCCTCCAGCGCGGCGTTGCCCGCGCGTTCGCCGATGCCGTTGATCGTGCCTTCGACCTGCCGCGCCCCGGCGCGCACCGCCGCCAGTGAGTTCGCCACGGCGAGGCCGAGGTCATTGTGGCAATGCACGCTGATGACGGCGTCGTGGATGTTGCGGACGTTGGCAAACAGGTAGCGGATCAGTTCGGCGAACTGGTCAGGCACGGCGAAGCCAACGGTGTCGGGGATGTTGATGGTGGTCGCTCCGGCCTCGATGGCGGCCTGGGTGATCTGCGCGAGGAACTCGGGTTCGGTGCGGGAGGCGTCCTCGGGCGAGAATTCCACGTCGTGGTTCAGGGATTTGGCGCGTTTGACGCCCTCGACGGCGAGGCGCAGGATCTCGCTCTGCGCCTTTTTGAGCTTGTGCTCCAGGTGCAGTTTGGAAGTGGCCAGGAAGACGTGGATGCGGCCCCGGTCACCGGCGGGTTTCACGGCGGCCCCGGCGGCGTCGATGTCCTTGTCGGTGCAGCGCGCGAGGCCGGTGATGATGGGGCCACGCACCTCGGTGGCGATCTGTTGGACGGCATGGAAGTCGCCGTCGCTGATGACCGGAAAACCAGCCTCAATGATGTCCACGTTGAGGCGCGCGAGCTGGCGGGCGACCTCCATTTTCTCGCGCAGGTTCATGGAAGCGCCGGGGCATTGTTCGCCGTCGCGCAGGGTGGTGTCGAAGATGAGGACTTTGTCGGACATATGGGAAGAAAGGCGGAAGTGGGAAATTGGAAGGCGGGTATAAGTTAGAAGCCAGAAAACCTGCGCGCTGTTGGGCGGGAGCCGCCGGAGGCTCGGAAAATCTGGCATCTGGCTCGCGCTGAAGGCAAACCAACCGGCTGAAGGGGCAGGTGAGAAGGAAAGGATTAGCGGGAGGCCAACCCTAGCGACGTAAGCAGAAGCGCCAGCAGCGGGAGACGGCCAGGAAGGCCGCCGGAAACTGTCGCGCTTTGCGGTTGAAACGTCATTGCTACCGCCACGCTAACGGGCGCGACAGCGTGCGCAAGTTAAAATTCTCTGGCAAACTTGGTGTACCCGATTCCTGGCACCACGGTGCCGGTGGGAACATGAGAAAACCTTCGTGTGTTTTGGACGGGCAATCAAGCCATTGGGCCTTCGAGTGCCTCAAGGATGGGGCGGGCCAAATACATTCTGCGCCATTGCCTCCCACTTACCTCGACAATGAGCTTCTGCCGCTGAAGTTCGCCAATGGCTTTCGCTGCGGTTGGATGCGAGCTTTGTAAATATCCCGCCGCGCGGGGGATAGTCACGTAAGGGTTGACGAACAGGTGGTCCAAGAGCGCGAGCATCGCCGCTTTTCCAGCTAGTTGCCGCCGATACTGCTCACGCAAGTCCATCAATCGCGCCGCACGCTTCGCTGCATCCTTGGCCGTGACTTCAATGCCTTTCAGGAACCAGCGAATCCACGCTGGCCAGTCGCCATGCGTACGGACGCGCTGGAGTAGGTCATAATACTCCTGCCGATGCGCTTCGATGAAAGAAGATAGATAGAGCAAAGGTTGGGACAAGCGTCCACGCTCCAGGAGAAATAGGGTGACGAGCAGCCGTCCCACACGCCCGTTTCCGTCAAGGAAAGGGTGGATGGCTTCAAATTGTTCGTGCATCAAGGCGCATTGCACGAGGTCAGGCATACTTTCGCGCTCGTGCATGAACACTTCCCAGTTGCCAAGCAAATCCATCATTTGCTCGGTTGGCGGCGGCACGTATTCCGCCGTGGTGAGCGTGCTGCCCGCCGGGCCGATCCAGTTTTGCGAGCGACGGAACTCGCCGGGTGTGGCGTGGTCACCCCGCACTCCTTGCATCAGATGGCCGTGCAGTTCGCCAACCAAGCGCAGTGATAACGGCAGAGTTTTCAACCGCTCGATGCCATATTCCAACGCCGTCACGTAGTTCGAAACCTCCTGCACGTCCGCGCCCCGCGTTGCATTTTTTTCCGCGCCCGCCTCGTCCACCAGCAAGTCGGACAAACTCGCACGTGTCCCCTCAATTCGGCTGGAGAGCACCGCCTCACGTCTCAATAAAGGCGAGATGAGTAAATGCGGGTTTGGCAGCACCCGGCCCAGCCCCGAAAGTTCGCTCAAAGCAGCGTCCGCACGTGAAAGTGCCAGCACCGAGGGCACATCGAACCGGAGCGGAGGTGGCAGCTTTGCAGGCACGAACGCGTGGTAGCCGGTGGCCGCCAAAATGACTTGGCCAGCCTCTTTGCTTTTGAAATTAGCAGGCTTCATTGGTCATCGGGTAGTTTGACAAGAAAACTTGGGAAATGACAATCGCTTTGAAAGAAAAGATGCGTTTTCTTTCAAAGCGCTCTGAGAAATGAAAGCCGCGTTACATTTCGCAACACGGTCATCAGCCCCGGACCCACGCATTGCCATGTCTCGTACCCCGGCCTATGCATCCCCAGGTCCTGCGTCCGCTGGTTGCTCCCCCCGCCCGACCCGGCGGCGGATGCCGCCGCCCGGACGCTCGCCCGCGAGATGAACGTGCCGCCCTTCGTCGCCGGGCTGCTCGCCCGGCGCGGCCTGCGCACGCCCGACGCCGCGCGCGATTTCCTCCATCCCAGGCTCAACGGCCTGAGCGACCCCTTCGCCCTGCCCAACATGGCCGCAGCAGTGGACCGCATCCTGCGCGCCCTCGCCAACGGCGAGCGCATCGTTCTCTACGGCGACTACGACGTGGACGGCGTTACCTCCCTGACCATCCTCGCGGGCATGCTCGCGGCCTACGGCGCGGACGTGCATTGCTTCCTGCCCATGCGCATCGAGGAAGGCTACGGCCTGAGCGAGGACGGCATCGCCCGCTGCGTCCAAACCCTCCAGCCCCGCGTGCTCATCGCCGTGGACTGCGGCACGACGAGCGTGCGCGAGATCAGCGGCCTCCAGGTCGCGGGCGTGGACGTGATCGTATTCGACCACCACGAGCCGAAAGATATCCTCCCGACGTGTGTCGCGCTGGTCAACGCCAAGCTCGGCGACACGTACCACTACCTGTGCAGCGCCGGGTTGGTTTTCAAGGTCTGCCACGCGCTGCTCAAGCGCCGTCCCTTGCCTGGGTTCGACTTGAAAGATTCGCTCGACCTCGTGGCCCTTGGTACCGTGGCCGACCTCGTGCCGCTGGTGGAAGAAAACCGAATTCTCGTCCGGCGCGGCGTCGCCGAATTGGCGCGCTCGCGGCATCCGGGGCTGCGTGCGCTGCTGGAAGTATCGGCGGTCAAATCACCGATCCGCCCGACGCACATTGGTTTCCGGCTCGGGCCGCGGCTCAACGCGGCGGGCCGTCTGGGCACTGCACAGGCCGCGCTCGAACTGCTCCAGACGACGGACGAAACCCGGGCGCGCGAACTCGCCGCCGAGTTGGACGCCCAGAACCGTGAGCGGCAGGACGTAGAACACCGCACACTCACCGAGGCGCAGGCGCAACTGGTGCCGTTGGTCGGCGAAAACGGCACGCTGGCGCACGCGGCCATCGTGGTTGGCGCGCGGGGCTGGCACCCGGGCGTGTTGGGCATCGTGGCGTCGCGCCTGATGCGTCACCATCACCGGCCCACGCTGGTCATTGGCTTCGACGAAAAAGGCGTTGGCAAAGGCAGCGGACGCTCCATTGAGGGCCTGTCGCTGGTGGACGCGCTGGAGGAGTGCGCGGGCTGGCTGGACAAGTTCGGCGGGCACGAGATGGCCGCCGGGCTGACGTTGCGCGAGGCGTCGTTCGCCGAGTTCCAGCGCAACTTCCGCGACGTGGCGCGCGCGCGGTTGAACGACGAGCAACTCCAGCCCTGCCTGCGCTTGGACGCCGAGGTGCGCCTGGACGAACTGGATGCCGAGTTTCTGGGATGTCACGAGACGTTGCAACCCTTCGGCATGGGTAACCCGCAGCCGACGTTCTTGGCGCGGCGGGTGGTGCCCGCGTTCGAGCCGAAGGTGCTCAAGGAGAAGCACGTCAGCCTGACGTTGCGCCAGGCAACTCCCGGCACGCCGCGCGACCGCTATGCGCCGACGACGCGCGCGATCTTTTTCAATGGCGCGACGCCGCCGCTGCCGCCGCCGCCGTGGGACATCGCGTTTCAGGTGGAAACCAACGAATACCGGGGCCAGACGGAACTACAGATGCAAGTGCAGGCAATCCGCTCGGCGGGGTAAGGTAGGGAGGAGGGTCCGAGACCTTCCCTGACTCGCGCCGCAGGCGCACTCCGAGGTGGATCGTGACCTCCGGGCACGATGGCAAAACCAAGCAGCGAAGCTGCCTGACTGTCAGAAACGACGCGCCCGAAGAGTCAGGCGGCTGCGCCGCAAGCGGCACCCATGGTGCCCGGAGGTCACCATCCACCTTCGCTGGTAGACCGATCACATAACCGGCCCGTAAAACGGGGTGATCAAGGATACGCCAACCGATAAAACTTCCGTGGGGCGGTCGCGTTGAAATCATCGAACGTCAACCCGCCCGTCGCGTCTGCCGTCACCGTCGCAAGCGTCGCCCAGTTCCCCGCGCTCAGGTCCGGCGTGCTCTCCAATCGCACCGCCGCACCCGGCGCGGCCTGGCCTACCAGATGCACCGTGCTCGCCGACGGACGGCTCACCGCCGATACCGACGGCGTCACCGCCGCCGCGTCGGGCAGCACGTCGATCTCTAGCGTGCCGACCGTCGCCGGGTCCAGGCTGACCTGCACCGTCTGCCAGCGGTCGGAAACGGGTGGCCGTACGCGCCGGAGATCGTCTGTAAGTAAGCTGCGTATTGATCGTAGTTCGCCGGGTTGCTTTGCAGGAAATCGAACGCCCGCGCCGATGCCCACCACTTCTCGCTCAGTTCGTCCTTGAACGCGACACCCGTTTTGGGGTCAACCGTCGGGCTGTTGACGAACCCGAGCGCATAGCCGGTCAGGATGTCGCGCACGACCGCCGAGTAAACGTCGTTGTCGCCGATGTGGGCCGCCGCGCCGTCCACGGTGTAATCGGGATTCGCCGAATAGATACCCGCGGCGAGGTTGCCAGCCTGGATGACGATAACGTGGCCCGGCCCTACGGATGCGCCACCTGCGTAGCTGCTGCCGCCACCGCTGAGCTTGAGGTTGCCGTTGGCGTCAAAGGTCGCGGTGAAATCGTAGAGCTGCGTGGTCTGGGGGACCGAGTCGGGCAGGTGCGAATAGAGCCCGGTGATCCGCGTGGCCTGACCGGCGGCGCGCACAACGGCTAGGTACGGCTGCATGGACGGGTAGACCCCCGCTGGAGAAAGCGTCGGCCCGAGCACGCGCAGGAACTTCCCCTGACCATCTTTGAGGCGCACGCGCGGGTTGTTGCCCGCCAGCGCGGCGAGCCGGTCGGCCACGACACTGCCGGGCTGCTGGTAGGTCAGCGTTTCCTTGGGCGCGCCGGTGGCGGTGGCGGCGGGGTAGGTCTTGAGCGCCAACGGGACGGCGAAGTAGTCTATGGCGGTCAGGTTGGCGACGCCGCTGTGGTCGGTCTGGCTGTAGGTCAGCTCCATCTTGTCGAAGCGCGTGCCCCAATTGACCACGGAGGAGTTAATGGGCTCGGGGTCGCCCGTGCCGACCAGCGGCGCGCCGAGCGAGAAGTAGATGCGGCCCCCGGCGAACTGGCTCAGGACGATGCCCGAGCCGATCTCGGTCAGCGCGTAGCAGCGGTCGCGCTCAATGGGTTGGCCGTTGATGGTGCCGGAGACGGGCGCGGTGCGAAACGTGAAGTAGACTTGGGCGTCGGTGTAAGCCGGGTTCTGGTTTTTGATGACGACGTTCAGGGCACGGGCCGGGGCCGCCAGCGCCAGGGCCGCGACGGCCAAGCGAAGGAGAAAGCGAAGCATGGGGATTGGGGGGAACTAAGCACGAAATGAGCAATTTGCGTGCTTTCGCAGGTGTCCAAATTCGTGTAAAAAGTTGAAACGACCTTCTTTGTTGCCGTATGTCAGATCAACCCGCACCAGAAGCCGCACTGCTCCGCACGGCCTACGCAGCCTTCAACGCGCGTGACATTGACGCCGCGCTTCCCCTCATGACCCCTGACGTGGAGTGGCCGCGGGCGTTCAAAGGCGGTTTTGTCCGTGGCCCGGAAGCGGTCCGCGCCTATTGGACCGAGCAGTGGAGTGAGATCGACCCGCACGTGGAGCCGGTAGCCTTTCACCCGGAGAGCGACGGGCACATCCTCGTCGAGGTGCATCAGGTCGTGCGCGACTTGGCTGGCGGCGTGCTGGCCGACGAGCGCGTGGGTCATCGCTTCACGCTGGAAAAGGGCTTGATCCAGCGCATGGAGGTTTGTCCGCTGCCTTCAATTTCTGTGTGAAAAGTTGGAACTGACCCCGCCATGGTTGTCCCAAAAGCGACCATGGTTTTAGCAAACGCTTTGCGTACCTAACCCATGTATCGTTTTCTTCTCTCGGTGATTGCATTGTCAGTTGCTCTCGCGGGTCGGTTGCTGGCATCTCCCCGCGACGAGCTTGCCTCGCCGGTTCAAAGCATGCGTGACTACGCTGCCACGACGCTGCGCGGCACCTATCAAAGTATCCCGCAGAGTAAATGGCAGCCAATCGTTGACTCCATCAAAGTGGGACAAACCAAAGAGTCTGTGCTGCGCCTGCTTGAACCTTTCCATGTCTCTGCTGGCATGGGAACGGGTAGCGGCGGCTCCCATTCGGAAAGATACACCTTGGACGATGGCTGGACGCTGACTTGCTGGTACACAAATAAAGACAACGCCTTGATTGACCGCCAACTGCAAAAGGCCACGCGCTCGGTTTGGGTGGAGCCGCCCAAGGATTTCACGGGCAAATGGATCACCTACTTCGTTAACGGCGAGAAAAACCACGAAATCGACTACCAAGCTGGCCGGTATTTTGGTGAGTTTGTGTCGTTCCATGACAATGGTTCCAAAGCAGTTGTCCAACATTACGCAGAAGCCGGGGTAATCGGTGAGGACACCGGATATTTTCCCTCCGGCCACCTCAACTACAGGGGTCGCTACGAAGGCGGCAAGCAGGTCGGCAAGTGGATTTGGTACGACGATGAGGGAAACATCGCCAATACGCGGGAGGAAGCCGGAATGTATACGTACAACGTGACGTATTCCGGAGGTAAACCTCAGGAGTCACACGGCGCGCTGTTCTGCGGCGGATCGTCCTTGCGAGTGGCGTTTGAGCAGGTGATCACTCCGCTCGGTGAGTTCGTTGGGGTCGAAAATGATAGCATCGGAGAATGGCGGCAGGTGGAACCGGGTCGAAAGGTGGTGGCAAGAAACACGTCAGCGGGATCAGAAAAGGAATTTTTTGCAGGCAGTTTTGAGCACCCGCCTGACGGTGTCAGCTCTGATTGGTTCTACATGGTCAAAAAGAATGCGTGGGTTAATCCAAGAAAAGTGGCCCGTATAGATCTTGAGCAATCAGCCACCAACTCAAAATGAAGTGGCAAGAGGGGCAGCCTCAACTTTTCACCTAAAGCCCCAGGTCAGAGCCAGCGCGGTGAAATTCTCATCGGTTGGCCCGTCCGCCGTGGCCAGATAACGCCGCCAAAGCCACCCTTGCAAATCCCGGTTGCAAATTCTCGCCCAGGCTCTACATTCGTCCTCCCAAAGCATTCCTATGGCAAAGACTTCCTGGATCGAACGTGACAAACGCAAGCGCGAAACCGTGGCCAAATACGCCGCTCTGCGCGCCGAACTCAAGGCGAAAAAAGATTACCACGGCCTCAGCCAGCTTCCCCGCGACGCCAGCCCGACTCGCACCGTCAACCGCTGCCTGATGAGCGGCCGCCGCCGCGCGTTCCTGCGCCGCTTCAAGCTCTCCCGTATCGCCTTCCGTGAACTTGCCTCCAATGGCATGATCCCGGGCGTGACGAAGTCGAGCTGGTAAACCGTCCGGCGGCCTCGTCTGCCATGCCGATCTACGAGTACGAGGTTGAGGGGGGCGACTGCAACATCTGCGGCGGTCGCTTCGAGTTGCGCCGCCCGGTGGACCGCGCCGAACTGACGGACTGCCCCCTGTGCCGCAAGCCGGTCAAGAAGGTAATCTCGCAGGTCAATTCCCCAAAAGTTCTCAAGCCGGTGTCGATTTCCGACGCTAAAAAGGCGGGTTTCACCGTGCTCGAACGGCGAGATAAGGGAACTTTTGAGAAGCTTTAAAATCAAGAATTCAAGGTAGATTTACCATCCGCTCCGCAGGAGAAAGGCGTCGGAACCGGATGAAGACAAGGCGGAAACGTTGATGAAGCCCGGCGCGGAGAAGTGAGGCCACCCGCTTTTACTTCTCCTTCCTGCATTTTGCCTTCTGATTTTCCGTCCGGTATGAACGTTTTTTCAATCTTCGGCGCCCCCTCCAGCCTGCCGTTGCTGGCCGCTGCTGCCGAGCACGCCGTCGCGCGCCAGTGGGACTCGCCGGGCGTGATCATCGGCAGCTTGGCGGTCATCCTGACGCTGGTGCTGCTCAATGGGTTTTTCGTCGCCACGGAATACTCGCTGGTCAAGGTCCGCGCCACCCAGCTCGACCCGCTGGTGGAAGAGGGCAACGAGAACGCCATCCGCACGCGCTACGTGCTCGACCGGCTCGACTCCTACCTCTCTGCCACGCAACTCGGCGTCACGCTGGCGAGCCTCGCGCTGGGTTGGGTCGGCGAACCGTTCATGACGCGCCTGCTGGAGCCGTTTTTCGCGCTGGCGGGCGTGCAATCGACCTTCGTGGTTTCGACGGTTTCCGTGGCACTCGGTTTCACGCTGATTACAGCGCTGCATATCATCTTCGGCGAGACGGCGGCCAAATACCTCGCCATTCAGAATGCGCTGCCCGTCGCGCTGACGACCTCCAAGCCGTTGCGCGTGTTCTACATCGTGTTCAAACCGGCCATCTGGCTGCTGAACATTTCGTCCAAGTTTCTGCTCCTGAAGCTGCTGCGCATCGACATCACCACCGGGGCCGAGCACGCCGCGCACAACGAGGACGAATTGCGAGTGATCCTGAGTGAGAGCGAAAAATCGCAGGAGGTTACGCCGCTGGGTAAGGAGTTGCTCATCAACGCGCTGGACCTGCGCCAGCGCGTCGTGCGCGACATCATGACCCCGCGTGGTGAGGTCGTTTACCTCGACCTGGAGGAGCCGTTCGAGACGAATCTGGCCAAGGCGCAGGCGTCCAGGCACACGCGTTTTCCCCTGTGCAAGGGCTATTTGGACAACCCGGTCGGCCTGGTTCACATCAAGGATTTGCTGGACCTGATGCGTCAGGAGAAACCGGATTTCTTGAGCATCAAGCGTGACATGATCGTCGTGCCAGAGATGATGCTGCTCGAACGGCTGTTGACGACGTTTTTGAGCAAGCATGCACACCTGGGCATCGTGGTGGACGAGTTCGGCGGGACGATGGGCATCGTGACGCTCGACAACGTGCTGGCGGAACTGGTGGGCGACATTCACGACGAATTCGACGCCGAGCAGACCGAGTTCAAGCGCCTCAACCCGGACGAGTTCGAGGTCGAGGGCGTGCTGGGCTTGTACGAGTTGAACGACCTGACCGACCTGGAGTTGACCAACACGGAGGTCAGCACGGTGGGCGGGTACGTCACGCAGTTGATGGGTCACCTGCCCAAGGAAGGCGAACACACGCGGGTGGGGGATTACTTGGCGACGGTCACCAAGACCGACGGGCGCAAGATTGATTTGCTGTACTTCAAGCGTCTGCCGCCCGAGGAAACGGCGGAGGACGACGGCAAGGCGCTAGCGAACGGGTCGGAGCGGGCGGGGGAGGAGTAAAGGTGGATCGTGACCTCCGGGCACGATGGCAAAACCTTGCAGTGAAGCTATCTGACCGTCCGGGAGACGCGTCAGGTTTACAAAGTCGTTACCGAGCTTGGCAGCGAAGCTGCTTTACAAGCAGGAATGCCAGTCACCGGTGAAATTGCCGAGCTTCCCCTGCCCGAGCTGCTGAATATGATGCGGCACCGGTCGGGCAAGCTCTCCCTCCTGCAAACCCAACAGGTCAGCGAGATGCAGTTGCATTTCACGCCCGGCTACCTGTGCGGCTTCATGGTGGACAAGCACATTATCAAGTCGGAGTCGCAGGTGGTGGATAAGCTCGTCAGCGTGACCGCCACGCCCATCGGCAGTTTTGTGTTCACGCCCGCACACGCCAGTTCGCTCATGGGCAGCGTGCGCATCGGGGTGGATCGGCTGGCGCTGATCATCGTCAGCCAGGTGGACGAAATCAGCGTCAACAAGCAGGATTTGCCTGCGCCGCACCGTATTTTCCGGCTCCAGCGCACCGAGGGGGCGGCGGATTTCGAGGAGCAGGGGCTGGCGGAGTTTTTCCACAATTCGGTGAACCTGCTCAAGTGCGGCATCAGCGCTGAAAAGCTGGCCAGCATCGAGCGGATCAGCACCGAACAGGTTCAGCTTTATTTTTATAAATTGATGATCCTGGGGTTGCTCGCGCCGACGCGGCGGGACGATCTCTGGGCGCAGTTGGACGCCGTGTTGCAGTCCAAGAGTACGCCGCTGCGGCTGACGGAGGAGCAACGGTTGCAGGCGGCGGCCAGCGCGCAGGACAACCGGGGTGCGGATTTGTCGGATGTGCGCTCGTGGACGCCGAAACGCCCGGTGGCGGGGCAGGAAGAGTCGAACAAGCAGAAGTCGATCCGTAACTTGTTATTTCAACGGGACGAAGATGGGGAGGGGTGAAGTAGAGGGGTGGTGGGTTGTGGGTTGGTGCTTACCTCCAACAAATCTGTTATCCTGAGTGAGTATAACGAGCCGAAGGACCTTCTACCGTAGAGTCAGCAACAGACGCCGCGCGAAACCAGCCTGTCTCTACACGGTCTCCCTCTGGCCGTGCCTATTCTGGTCGCAACGTGGGAAGGTCCTTCGGCTCGTTTGGCTGCGCCTATCTCGCAGACTCGGTTCACTCGCTCAGGATGACAGACTTCTCTGGAGCGAGGCCTGATATCCCACGACGCCCAACGCGCATCTCGCATCCAGCATCCTTCCGCGTTCCTACTTCCTCCTGCCCACTTCCGCTTGCCCAAAAGAGCATCCCGGCGGCCAAGGTCTCATCATCCCTGGCCGCCGGTGCTCTCTGTCGGTTGTCGCTGCCGGTTAAGGCAGCGGACCGGAAGAAAATATGTTGTGCATCTCGTCGCTCTCCGGGGAGGACGCGGCGGCGGACAAAGAGGCGACGGCAAGAGCCGCGAGGAAGCGGGGACGAGTAGTCGGCATGGAGTGGTCGTTATCAGGTGAAGACGCGGATCGACGCGCGAGATTCCGGCGCGGACGCAAATTTTTTGGTGGTGGAATCCGCTACGGAAAGCGCACGCGCCGGGGAGATTAAAGCTTGAAGAACGGGACGACCGACGCAACGTTTCGACTGCCATGATTCCCCCCCCGCCCCGCCGGAACGCGCCGTCCCTGAGCCGCCGAATCGGAGGATGCATCGTGGCGCTCTGGTGGACGGTCGGAGCGCTGGTACCCCTGTCCGCGCAGACCCCCGCGCCAAGCCCCGCCGCCGACCTCGAAACGTTGCGCACGCAGGTGGCCGTGCTCACCAAGGACGGCAAGGCGGCAGACGCGCTGCCGGTGGCCAGACAGGTGTTGGCCATCGTCGAGGCCAAGCCGGGCGGCCGGGAATCGCTCGAAACCGCCGCGGTGCTCAACGACGTGGCCGACCTGTGCCGCCGCACGAGCAAACTGCCCGAGGCCATCGCGCTCGCGCAACGCGGGCTGGCCATCCGCGAAAAGGTGGCGGGTCCGCAGAGCCTCGAAGCCGCGCGCAGCCTGATGATCCTCGGGCGCGCCAACCAGGTCGCGCAAAACTACGCCGAGGCCGAGGCGCTGGACCGGCGGGCGGTCGCCATCATGGAAAAAGCGCCCAACGTGGACCCGAAAGAGTATGGGTCCACCGTGAGCAACCTCGGGATGGTGCGCTACTGGCGCGGCGACTTCGCGGAGGGGGTAAAGTATGACCTGCGGGCCATCGAAATCCTCGAAAAAGCGTTTGGCCCGGACGCCGCCCCGGCAGCCCCGGTGTGGTCGAACCTGAGCCAGATTTACCTGTTGATGGGCGACATGGTCAAGGCGGCCCCGGCGGCGCAACGCGGGTTCGACATCCAGGAGAAGGCGCTCGGGCCAGATCACCCCGGGATGGCCGCGCCGGTGGCCAGCCTGGGATCGTTCTACGCGTACATCGGCGACTACGACAACGCCGAAAAACTGTTCGCTCGGTCGGTGGAACTTTATCGCAAGGAGAACAAGGGCGACAGCCACGCGCTCGCGTTGTCGCTGTCGGGGCTGGGGCAGGTGCGGATGGCGCGGGAAAATTTCCAGGGCGCGCTCGGCCCCGCGCAGGAAGCCGTGGCGATGATGGAAAGGACGCTCGGACCGGAGAAATCCGACGTGGCCAAGAAGCTGGCGGACCTGGGCGAGATCACCGCTGATCTGGGCGACGACGCCGGGGCGGAGAAACTGTATCGCCGGGCGCTCGACGTGTGGACCAAGGACCCCGACGCCACTTACCAGGACAGCGCCTACACGATGGGTAAACTGGCCGAGGTGCGTGCGAAGGCCGGGGCGCTGGACGAGGCGGAAAAACTGTCGCGGCAGGCGCTGGCGATCTTGGAAAAAGAGTTCGGTCCGGCCAACCCCGACCGGGTCGACAACCTGCGGCGCATGGCGCGGTGGCGGACGTGGCAGGGGTTCCCGGAGGAGGGCGCGGCGTACGCGCGCAAGGCGCAGGAGAACCAGGACGCGCGGTTGGCGAGCATCTTGTCGTTCGCCACGCAGCAGCAGCGGATGGAGTTCCAGCGGGTCAACGAATCGTGGTCGCTGCTGGCGACGCTGGGGCTGGCGGAACCGCTGGCCAACGCGGTACTGCGGTACAAGGGCGTGGTGCTCGATTCGCTGCTCGAAGATCGGCTAACGGCGGCGGCGAGCGAGGATGCAGCCATTCGCGGGCGGATTGAGGAGGGACGCACACTGCAACGCGAGTTGACCGCGTTGCGTACCGACGCGCCGGAGGACAGCAGCCCGGAGGGGCTCAAAAAACGCGACGCCAAGCTGGCGGAAACCGCCCGCAAGCTGGAGAATCTGGAGGGCGACATGGCGCGGGCCGTGGCCGGGCTGGGGCGGGCACGGCGGTCACTGGGCGTGACGGCGGGGCAGGTCAGCGCGGCGCTGCCCGCCGGGACGGCGCTGGTGGAGTTTGCGCGGTACGACCACGCCTTGCCGGGCAAGGCCCCGGAGGCGCGCTACGGCGCGGTGATCCTGCGGGCGGGCGCGGCCCCGGCGTGGGTGCCGCTCGGGGCGGCCAAGCCGATTGAAGACGGGCTGGCGGCGTACCGCGAGGGCGTGCGCGAGGGGGGGGACGACCTGGCGCTGGAGGAGGCGTTGGGCACGCTGGGACGGTTGGTGTGGGAGCCGGTCGGCAAGGCACTGCCGACGGAAACGCGGGAGGTGATCGTCAGCCCGGACGGGGAGCTGAATTTTCTGTCGTTTGCCACGCTGCTGACCGGCGGCAAGGGGGAGTTTCTGGGCGAAAAATATCGCGTGGCCTACGTGGGCAGCGGGCGCGATTTGATGGCGTCAGGAAACGTCGCATTGGCACGTGCCGGTAAAGCAGATAAAGCAGGTAACGCAGGTAAAGCGACGCGGAGCGAGGTCGGCGGAGGCGGCAAGGGGGCGATGGTGGTGTTCGCCAATCCGAAGATGGATAATGCCGAGACGCCCGGCGGCGCCAAGTTGCCCGGGGGGATGGCGCTGGCCTCGCGCGGGCCGAACCGGGCGGCGTTCCGAGACGCCCGGTTCGCGGCGCTGCCGGGGGCGGAAGTCGAGGGGCGTGACCTCGCCGAACACGCGCGCGGATGGGGTTGGAAGCCCGAGCTTTTCACTGGCGTGGAGGCCACGGAGGCGCGGCTCGTCACGGTGCATTCGCCGCGCGTGCTGCACCTAGCCACCCACGGGTTTTTCCTGCCGCCGCCCGAGGCCGGGCAGACGAACAAGGCCGAGGCGTCGGCGGTGGCGGCGCGGCTCAACCCGATGGACCGCTCGGGGCTGGCGCTGGCCGGGGCGGCGAGCACGCTGGCAGCGTGGGGTCGGGGGGAGGTGCCGCGCACGAGCGACGACGGGATCGTGACGGCGGAAGAGGTGTCGGCACTGGATTTGCACAACACCTGGCTGGTGACGCTGTCGGCGTGCGAGAGCGGCGGCGGCGAAGCGCGCGCGGGCGAGGGCGTGCTGGGGCTGCGGCGCGGGTTCGCGCTGGCGGGCGCGCGCAATTTGCTGCTGACGCTCTGGCCCGTGCCCGACAAGGAGACGACGGCGTTGATGCTGGATTTTTACGCGGTGGCGGAGAAGACCGATGATCCGGCGCGGGCGCTGGCGGAGACGCAACGCGATCTGTTAGTGAAGCTGCGGCGCGAGCAGGGCGTGGCCCCGGCGGTGCGGCTGGCGGGGGCGTTTATCTTGAGTTCGCGGGGGAGGTAAGGGGGGTGATCTGGCACGAAGCCCGAATCATGAAAGCCTCCCTCATCCTCAAGATTGTAGCGGTGTTCGTGTGTATCTTCCGTCGCTGCGAAACGACCAATGCACAAGACGCGTCCAAGCCTGACTCGCCTGCCATCCGCGCGCAGGCTTTGCTGGAACGCGAGCCTGTTCCTGCCGGGCTTATCGAACAGGGTAAGCGTGGTGAAAAAACCATCCGGGTAGTTGTCTATGGCCCAGTCAACCATCCAGGGATTTACTACTTTTCTGAAGGTGCTTTGATGCGTGATGCCCTTCAGGCCGCGCAGAAGTCGCCAGATACCTTCTGGTGGAGCGGTTCTTACGTTCTGCGCGATCTCGGCACCGAGCGGGTTAAGATCATTCCTTTTTCTGACAAAAAGACTTGGTTAGGAGTGCCTTTACAAGAAGGCGACCTGCTACATCTGAGCTACGAAGTGTATTGAGCAATGCTTAATTCCCTCGTGCCCAAATGTTACTTGGGAGTGCCAGAACCTGCGAGGCTGCACTTTATTCGATGATGGGCAGAAGCAGTGCAACTGCCGGGACAAGCGCGTTCCCAAGTACAACTTGCGGAGAGGGCGTTTGGCCAAGAATCGGACGGGGTCGCGGCAAATTTTGCCTATTCTGGAATATCCGTGGGGGATTGGCGTCTTCACCTCTGTTATGTCCAGCTTCCCTTCGTTTCCGCGACCAGCGTGGTTGGACGCCGGGACCTTTGGCGGCTGGCAGCCAATCACCATGTACCTGGAAGCACTCTCAGAGGGAACCAGCGGGAGCGGATTTCGGCTCGGCTCCTTCCTGGCTCGCCCCTGGCCGCGTTTCGCGTTAAGGTGGTGGCACATGCGCTCCGCCGACCCCCGACTGCTGCCCTTCCTGCGCGCCGCCGACGACGCGGCGGCGGACACGGAATTGGGCCGGTTGCTGGGTGAGGTCGCCGACCCCGTGATCCGGGGCATCCTGGCGCGCAAGTTCCGCGTGAGCCTGGGGCCGCGCCAGTCCCGGGCGCGAGACGAAAACACGCTTGACGCCGAAGACACCTGCAGCGAGGCCCACGGGTTGCTCGCCCGGCGGTTGCAAAGTTATCGTGAAGCGATGCTCCAGAACGCCCCGGCGGCGCTGGCCTCGCCCATCGGGGATTTTCGCGCCTACGTCGCCGGGTTGACGTATTCGACCTGGGTCGATTATCTGCGGCGGCGGCACCCGGAACGCGCGCGGCTGCTCAACCAGTTGCGCTACCTCTTGGAAGACAACCGGCGGCAATCCGGGTTCGCGTTGTGGGTCGGGCCGGAGGGCGAGCGGCTGTGCGGGTTCGCCGCGTGGAGCGACGGCAGGACGGCGGTCGCCGAGGCCGGGCGCGTGACCGAGTTGCTCGCGGACCCGGCGGAGTTTGTTTCGGATGCGCTGCCATACCGGGAAGCGCGTGAGGGCAGCCCGGCGCGGCTGCTGGCCGTGATCTTTGATCGCCTGGGCGGTCCGGCGCGGCTGGAGGACGTGCTCGACGCCGCCGCGCGCCTGTGGGACGCGCCGGAGGACACGGTGCGCCCGTCCGTGGCGGCGACGGAGGATCTGGCGTGTTCGCTGCCGGGGCCGCACGAGCAGGCGCGCTGGGCCGAGTACCTGCGCTGGCTTTGGGACGCCGTGGGCGGGCTGAACGTGCGGCAGCGCGCGGCGTTTTTGCTCAACTCGGAGGTCGTCAAAGAGTTCGAGCACGCCGGGGTGGCGTCGATCCGCGTGGTGGCGGGCGCGCTAGACGTTTCGCCCGAAGAGTTCGCGGCGTTCTGGGACGAGCTGCCGCTGTCCGACGCTGCCATCGCCGCCCGCCTGGGCACGAATCGCCAGCAGGTCATCAACCTGCGCAAGGCCGCACGCATCATCCTGGGCCGCCGCCTGACCGTGTTGCTGGCCGACGAAAGCGGAAGGCGGGCGGCGGAAAGCGGAAGTTAGCCGACGCCATCGGCAGCACGTCCTCACCTTCATTTTCATTCTTTATCTTTCATCTTTCTCTTCTGCCTTCCGCATTTTTGTATGAACCCCGCCGGACACCTTGACCCCGAAGAAGCGGCGGCCTATGAGCGCCACGACGGAACGCTTTCCGTCGCAGAGCGACTGGCTATCAGCGACCACGCCGCCGCGTGCGCCGTCTGCCGCGCGCTGCTGGCCGGGGCGCAGGCCGCGCCGCCGGATCTGGCGCGCGTTTTTGCCAAGCTGATCGAGGATGGACGGCAGGAGGAGGCACCCACGCAGGAAAGTTGGACGGGTGCGGAGGAATTCGTGTCCGCGCTGCCCGCGCCGACGGCAGCGGAGCGGGAGGAGACCCGGACGTTCGCGGCGCGGATGAGCGATTTTGAGCAGGAACAGTTCGTGCCCGGCGGCACGCTCGGCGCGGCGGCAAAAACGGGTCGCCGCGAGCCGGTCGCGGTGGCAGTGGTCGGCGGCAGCGGTTGGTGGCAGCGGCTGTTTTCCTGGCAGGGGTTGACCCTGGCCGGGGCAGTGGCCGCCGTCGTGCTGGCGGCAGTGATCGCTGTGCCGCGAAGCGGGCGGCAGCCGAGGGCTGGGTCGGTGGCGGTGGTCCAGAAGACCGCGCCGCGCGCGGCGGACCTCGTGGATGGCCCAGTGCAGGTGAGCGCAGACGGCGTGCTCGGCGGGTTGGCGTCGATCCCGGCGGATTTGCGCGATGCCGTGGCAGAAACCGTCCGGCGCGGGGCGGTGCCCGGCGCATTGTTAGGCAAGCTGACGCGCGGCGGCGGGACGGAGACCAACACGCAGGCCACCGCCATGGTGGACGGCCTGGCGGTGAGCACCCCGGTTTCGCCGGTGAGCACTTCGGTGGAAACCGATCAACCGGTCTTCCGATGGAAGGCGGCTAGCCCGGTGCAAATCGTGGTGCGACCCAGCGCAGGTGGCGAAGAAATGCGCAGCGTGCCGTTGCCGACGGGGACCGTGGAATGGACCCCGCCGACGCCGCTGCCGCGCGGCGCGCTGTATCGTTGGCAGATCGTGTCGATGACGCCGGAGGGGGAAGTGGTCACGAAGGGGGAGGGAGCCAGGGCGGGCGTGGTGTTCAAGGTGCTTTCGGCGGACGCGCACGAGCGGCTGGAGGCGTTGCGCACCGGGGCGTCGGGGCGGTCGCACCTGACGCTCGGCGTGGCGTATGCACGCGAGGGGTTGAAGGAGGAGTCGGCGCGGGAGTTTCACGCGCTGCAGGAAGGGAACGCGCAGTCCGTGTTGGCGAAGAGGCTGGTGGATTCGCTGGAGGGGAGAGGGAGTTGAGGGGAAAAGGAACCAAGAATTCAAGAACTCAAGAAGCCAAGAAAGGTTCAAGATTTAAGCCTCAAGCTTCAAGGAAGGTGCAAGGGAGAAGGGGCAGTCGGTTGAGAGTGAGAAATGCGGTTTCCCGGCCATGCGGCGGGCGGCGCTGGCGCGATGTAGAAGGAGATGGGACGATTATCGGCCCTGAACCCTTTGTTTCCCGGTGTCGTCCCACCCCCTCCTACACTCGCTAGCCCGCTGGCTGCTGAACGACCGACAGACCACCGGCGAACACCAGGGGCCTTCCGCGCACGCCAACGCGCACGAGCACCCGTGGTGGCAGGTGATGTGCCTGACCGGCGTGGACTATTTTTCCACGCTCGGGTACCAGCCCGGCATCGCCGCACTGGCCGCCGGGGCACTCTCGCCGATTGCGACGCTCGTGCTGGTGCTGCTGACGCTTTTCGGCGCGCTGCCGGTGTACCGGCGCGTGGCGCGCGAAAGCCCGCACGGCGAGGGCAGCATCGCCATGCTCGAACATTTACTGCCTTGGTGGACGGGCAAATTGTTCGTGCTGACGCTGCTGGGGTTCGCCGCGACGGATTTTATCATTACCATCACGCTGAGCGCCGCCGACGCGACAGCGCACCTCGTGGAAAATCCGTATGCGCCGGGGTGGTTGCGAGGGCATCCCGTGGTGCTGACACTGGTACTCATCTCGGCGCTAGGCGGGGTGTTCCTGAAGGGGTTCAAGGAGGCCATCGGGATTGCGGTCGGGTTGGTAGGCGTGTACCTCGCGCTGAACGTCGTGGTGATCGGCGAGGGGTTGGTGCGGATCGCGGCGCATCCGCATCATTTCGTGGAATGGAAACAGGCGTTATTTGCCCAACACAGCAGCCCGCTGGCGATGATCGGCGTGGCGCTCCTGCTGTTTCCCAAATTGGCGCTGGGGTTGTCGGGGTTTGAAACCGGCGTGGCCATGATGCCGCTGGTCAAGGGCGAGGCGGGGGACCAGCCGAATACGCCAGCGGGCAAAACGCGCGCGACGCACCGGTTGCTGCTGACGGCGGCGGTCGTGATGAGCGTGTTCTTGTTGAGTAGTTCGCTGGTGACAACGTTGCTGATCGCCCCGGCGGATTTCCAGCCCGGCGGCGCGGCTAACGGGCGGGCGCTGGCGTTCCTGGCGCACCGGTTCCTGGGCAACACTTTCGGCACGGTCTACGACCTGAGCACGGTGACGATCTTATGGTTTGCGGGGGCCAGCGCGATGGCGGGGTTGCTCAACCTCGTGCCGCGCTACCTGCCGCGCTACGGCATGGCCCCGGAGTGGGCAAGGGCGTCGCGTCCGCTGACGCTAATCTACACGGCGGTGGCGTTCGTAGTGACGTGGATCTTCCGCGCCAGCGTGGACGCGCAGGGCGGGGCGTATGCGACGGGCGTGCTGGTGTTGATGACCAGCGCGGCGGTGGCCGTGACGCTGTCGGTGCGGCGGGAGGCCGGGCGGTGGAGCGCCGGGCCGCTTTTCAGCGCGCTGGTGGCGGTGATCTTTGCCTACACGACGGTGGTGAACGTGATCGAGCGGCCTGACGGCGTCAAAATCGCGGCGTTTTTCATCGGTGCCATCGTGTTCATCTCGCTGCTGTCGCGGGTGTGGCGGACGACGGAGTTGCGCGTGGGAGAGATCACGCTGGATGACCAGGCGCGGCGATTTGTGGACGAAGCGCGCCAGGGCGGGGTGTTGAGGTTGCTGGCCAATCATCCGCGTCGTTGCGATGCCGCCGAGTACGGCCAGGATGTACAGGACGCGCGGGAGAATCAAAATATTCCTGCCGAAGATCCCGTCGTGATCCTGGAGATCTACGTGCGCGATGCCAGCGAGTTCTCGGCGGATCTCTGCGTGACCGGCGTGGAAGTGGATGGTTACCGCGTTCTGCGCGGCTACAGCGCGGCGGTGCCCAATGCCATCGCGGCGCTGCTGTTATATTTGCGCGACCAGACCGGCGAGGTGCCGCACGCTTATTTTCACTGGGGCGAGCGTAACCCGTTATTGTACCTTATCCGGTACGTGCTGAGCGGGCAGGGGGACGTGGCACCGATCACGCGGGAGATCTTGCGGCAGGCGGAGCCGGATTTGGAGCGTCGGCCCGCGATTCACGCGGGGATCTGAGGGGAGCGGGCGCGGGTTTTCTTACGCCCCCTGCCGGGGCTAGGGGAGGATTGCAGCGCCTTCCAGAATGATTGACCGCAAAGGGGAGTAAGGCGGCTGCGCCGCAGTAAACCCATGGTGCCCGGAGGTCGTCATCCACCCGCTTGATCACGGGCACGGAGCGCCGTGGCTACAGCCAGGTTGCGACGTTTATGAAATTGCTCTAGCCACCCTGGCGCGGGCCGGAGGTGCCTACTTTTGCTGCGTGCTCGCCGGGAGAGGAATGCTGGTGTGGGCCGCTGGTTTCGTTCTTGTAGTCAGGGGTCGAAGGACGGACGGGCGGCGTGGATTGGCATTGGCAGCCGACCAGCAAAGCCGACGACGAGATCACCGCCAGAGCGAGCAAGGGGCGCGAGGTTGGAACGAATGTTTTCATGTTTGGAATCAATCGTTGACGTTGTACTCGACCACCTTGCCGCTCTTGCCGAACGTCACCGTGACGATCTTCGGGCCGCCCGCGAATGGCAGAAACGCCTTGGCCTTGTCTTGCACGAAGGTCCAGATTTCGCCGTTGCTAGAGCGGGAAGTATGCTCCGGGTCGCCGTACATCTTGCGCACTTGGGCTTTGGTCATGCCCTTGGCCAGATGGCGCTTGTCGTCGTCATCGGCGCGCAAGGGCGTGGAAAAGCAGAAGGCAGCGGCCAGCAGGCCAAGGACGAGACGGCGGGTAACGGTTTTCATGGATGAACGGTGGGTGATGCGATGAGATCGGCATCGTAACGCGTTCGTCCCGAGATGACAAAGCGTTTTCCGGCGGGCAAGCCGACCGGGCAGCCCAACCCCTAACTCACCGGATGACTACACGGCCCGCAAAGGCCGAAAAATTCCAAGGAGTGCGTCAACTGGGTGTAACCGTGCTCGCGCGCAAGGCGGCTTTCCAGTTTTTCCACGGGGCACATGCCTTCGAGCGGCGTCACGCGTCCGCAGTCGGTGCAAACGAGGTGGTCGCGGTGGTGGCGTGCGTCGGTCAGCTCGTAATGGCTCGACGGGCGACCCAGGTTGACCTTGCGGGCCAGCTTGAGTTCTTCCAACAAAGACATCATGCGGAAGACCGTGGCAAAGTCCGGTGGTTCGCCCGCGGGATGATAAGCGGCGGCGGCGGCCTGGAGCTGTTCCAAGCTGCGCGGCACCTGGGCGTCGAGCAACGCGCGCAGCAGGTTGCGGCGGTTGACCGTCATCCGCAAGCCTTTGTCGCGCAGGAGACCGGTCAATGCGTCAAGGGTCATCGCCGGGGAATGCGAGTGCGTGGGCTTGGCTGGAGACGCGGAGTGGCGGGGCATGGGAAAGCAGGGCGAAAGCTGACCGGATTTTACCACGAAACCTACCCCTGCTGCAATGGGTTTGCGCGGGCGGGCGAAAAGATTGTAGCAAATCGTTTGCATTTGGCTTGCGGCCTCCTAGGTTGCGGGGCATGAACGGTTTTTCTGGCGCGAAGAAACGGGTCGCGGGAGCGGCGGCAATCCTGTGGCTGGCGGCGGCGGCGGTGGCGACGGCGGGAGCCGAGCCCCTGAAAGTGGCGTCGCTCTCCACGGTACTCAACGACGTGGCGCGGCGCGTCGGCGGCGACCGGGTGGCGGTAGTCGAGATCGTCAAGCCGGGCGTCGATCCGCACGAGTTTTCGCCGAGTCCGGGCGACGTGCAGGCGGTCGCGGGGGCGGACCTGGTGCTCATCAGCGGCAAGGGATTGGAGGGTTATCTCGCCAAGTTGGAGGACAGCGCGGGCGGGGCGAAGAACAAGTACGTGGACGTGGGCGACCAACTCGGCGCATCGTTGAAATTGCGCGAGGAAGGGCGCGTCGTGGATGACCCGCACTGGTGGCATTCCGTGGCGAACGTGAAGAAGGCGGTAGTGGTTGTGCGCGACGCGCTCGCGCGGGCAGACGCGGCGGACAAAGACGCATTCGCGGCCCGGGCCACCGAATACCTCGCCGCGCTCGACAAGCTGGACAACGATCTGAAGCTGCGCGTGGCGACGCTGCCGCGCGACCGGCGCAAGCTCGTGACGAGCCACGACGCGTTCCAGTATTTCGCGCGTGACTACGGGTTCAAGATTTACCCGGTCGAGGGTGTCAGCACGTCGGACGAACCGAGTTCAAAGCAAATCGCGGAACTGTTGGGCACAATTAAAAAGGAAAAGGTAAAGGCCGTGTTCTTCGAGAACACGCAGAATCCGAAGGTGATCGCGGAAATCACGAAAGAAACCGGCGCGACGGTAGGAGGGGAATTGTACGCGGACGGCCTCGGCACGCCGGACAGCGATGCGGGAACCTACGAGGCAATGATGCGGCATAACGCCGAAACCATCGTGGGCGCGCTGAAATAGGAGGACGTTTTTGCGATGCGTGGGAATCCGTTGTGGCAATTGGCGTTGGTATTGGTGGCGTTCATAGTGATGGCGCTGCCGGTGTGGCGACTGACGCGGCCCGCGCAGGCGATGGTGACGGACACGGTACAGACGGTAGAACCGGCGGACAAGGCGAAGCCGGTGACGCTGGAAACCACGGCGGAGTTCGTGCCCACGCCCACGGAGTTCAGTGTAACGTGCTTGGGTCAACCGGTGTTGCGGGGCAGTGGTCAGGCAAGCATTTCGGCGACGTGGAAAACCTTGTTCCCGGCGGAAGGGATTGACCTCGTACTGCACGCGGTCTGGCCGGAAGCGGCAGGTGGACAGACCGCCGCGCGGCTGCGGGTGCGGCTGCCGGATGGGCGCGAGGTCGAAAAAAGCTTTTGGACCCAGACCGGCGGCGTTCTGGATGCCGTGTTCACCGTGCCGGGCGGCGACCGGACCGTGCCCTAGCCCCGGAACTTTTGCTCATGTCCTCACACCGCCTCATCGTCAGCGACCTGACCGTTTCCTACCGGGGCGTGCCCGCGCTGCACCACGTTGATCTCGAACTGCGGTGCGGGCGGTGCGTGGGACTGCTCGGGCCAAACGGCGCGGGCAAATCGACGCTGCTCAAATCCATGGCCGGACTGGTGCCGTTCGAGACGGGGCGCGTGCAGTTCGACGCGCACGCCCACGGCCCCACCGCCGCCGAAAGCAGCATCGCCTACCTGCCGCAGCGCAGCGTGATCGACTGGGACTTCCCGCTGACGGTGCGCGGGCTGGCGGAGATGGGGCGTTACCCGGCATTGGGCGGGTGGCGAGCGTTCGGCATGGAGGACGCGCGGGCCGTCGAGGAGGCGTTGGCGGCGACGCACCTGACGGACCTGGCGAATCGGCAGATCTCCGCGCTTTCGGGTGGGCAGCAACAGCGGGCGTTTCTCGCGCGGGCGGTGGCACAGGGCGCGCACGTTTATCTGCTCGACGAACCTTTCACCGGGCTGGACCGCAACGCGCAGCACGTGTTGAACACCCTGCTGCGCACGCTGGCCGAGACGCAGGGCAAGCTCGTGATCGTCAGCCATCACGACCTGCGCACGGTAGAGACGCTTTTTGACGACGTGATTTTGCTCAACGGCGAGTTGGTCGCGTTCGGCCCGGTGAAAGAAGTGTTCACGCCCGAGAACGTGACGCGGACCTACGGCACGGAGATTTTTACGGGGGCAGCCCACTAGTTTTCATGAGCCTCGGCGCCCTGCACTTCATCACCGAGCCGCTACGCTACGAGTTCATGCAACGGGCGTTGGTGGGCTGCGTCTTAGTGGGGTTCACGAACGGATTTTTGAGCACGTTCATCGTGCTGCGGCGGATGGCGCTGCTGGCGGACGCGCTGTCGCACTCGTTGTTGCCGGGGCTGGCTGTGGGGGCGATTTTTTTCGGCTTGGCACCGCTCGGCCTGTTCAGCGGCGCGGTGGTGGCGGCGCTGCTCGTGGGGATCGGCGGCCAGTTGGTCGCGCGTAGTTCGCGGCTCAAGGACGAGACGGCGGTGGGCGCGCTGTACACGGTGGCGTTCTCGCTGGGCGTGATCCTGCTCAAGTACAGCCGCGTGCCGGTGGATCTGACGCATTTTCTATTCGGCAACATCCTGGGTATTTCCAACGCGGATCTGTGGATCATTTATGCGGTGGGGTTGCTGGTGGCGGTCAGCCTGGTTTGCTTTCAACGCGGACTGCTGCTGGCGCTGTTCGAGCCGTCGGTGGCGCAGAGCCTCGGCGTGCCGGTCGCGCGGCTGAATTATTTGCTTATCACGTTAATTATCCTGGCGATGATCGCCAGTTTGCAGGCCGTGGGCGTGGTGCTCTCGGTGGGGTTGCTGGTACTGCCGGCGGCGACGGTTTACCTGCTCAGCGATTCGTACCGCGCGATGAGTTGGTACGGCGGGTTGCTGGGCGCAGGCGGGGCGAGCGCGGGGTTGCTGCTGTCGTACTGGGCGGACCTGCCGAGTGGCCCGGCCATCGTGCTGGTGCTGGGCGTGTGCTTCGTGGGGGCGCTGGTGTTCGGTCCGAGGTACGGGGTGCTGGCGCGGCTGCGTCCGGCGCGACACCTGCACGGGCAATCGCTGGCGCGGTGGGAGAAGGCAGAGGATTAACACGCGCCAACGGGCACTATTTCGTCAGCAAGGCTTCTTTCTATTGCAAGTCATTGGCATTTGATCTAAACGGAGCATTGCCTTTCCCGCCACCGTGAGCCGATCCATTTGCACCCTGCTTCCCGGACGCCGCTTCGTGTCGGCGGCCCTGCTGGCGCATTTGCTCGCGGTGCTGGCGCTGGCGGCGTCGCCGGGGTTGCACCATTGGCTGCACGGCGACGCCGCCGACGCGGACGATCACGATTGCGCGGTCGTGCTGTACCTGCACGGCGGGGCGGACGAGGCGGCGGGGCCGTTGCCCGCGCCCGGGTTTATTGTGCGGAGCGTCGTTTTTTCGCCGCCGGTGGCGATGGCCACGGCAGAGTTCGTGCCCACGGTTTTCGCCGCGGGTGCGGTGTTCGAGCATGGGCCGCCGGCGGTAGGCTTACGGCAATCCTGATCTGGGTTGTACGCGCTTCCCGGGCTGATGCCAGCCCGTGCGAAAATTGGCGGTGCAACGTCTGTGCACACCCGTTGGTGTGTGGCTCGTTGGTCGTCCGCCGCATCGCGTGCCGATCTTGTTCAGGGGTTGTCTGGAATCTCCCGCGTTTGCCAAATATTTCACGGACGGCTGAGACAGCCGTCCCTACCCACGCTTTGCCTGTTGCCTTTTATGAAACTTTCGTCTGCTCTGCCATTTTCCTGCCTGCTCGCCGCCGCGGCTTCCGCCGTCGCGCAAGATACTTCCACCGAAACGCCCGCCACTCTGTCGCCTGCGCCCGAGCGCGTCGTCGTGACCGGCTCGCCGCTCGACCGCTCCGCCTTTGACCTGGCGCAACCCGTCAGCCAGCTCTACGGGCTGGACCTCAAGGCGAAGGCCGCCACCACGCTCGGCGACGCCCTCGACGGCGAGCCGGGCATCGCCCAGAGCGGGTTCACCCACGGCGCGAGCCGACCCATCATCCGTGGACAGGCGGACAACCGGGTGCGCGTGCTCAACGACGGCACCGAGGTATTCGACGTGAGCAACCTGTCGCCCGACCACGAGCCGAGCGTCGAGCCGTTGTTGTCGTCCAGCATCGAGGTGGTGCGCGGTCCGGCGACGATCCTGTACGGGTCGAGCGCCATCGGCGGGGTGGTCAACGTCATCGACAACCGCATCCCGACCGCGCTGCCGCTCAACGGCAGAATCGGCGGTGAGTTCGTCGGTCGCATGGGTTACGTGGATTTTGAGCGGTCGGGCGCGGGGTCCATCGACCTGGCGCTGACCCAGCACCTCGTCCTGCACGTGGACGGCGCGCGCTTCTACACCGACGACCTGATGGTGCCGGGCCACGCGCTCAACGATCGACTCCGGCGCGGGTTGGCCCCGGAACAGCGAGCGCTCGGCGACGGGCTAGGCGGCGACCCGGTGCATTACGTGCCGAACACCTACGTGCAGACGAGCGACGTGGGCGTCGGCTTGTCGTACGTCTGGGACAAGGGCTACGTGGGCGCTAGCTTCGGACAATTCCTGTCGGTGTACGGCGTGCCGGATGACCCGGAAGTGGACGACCCGGCGGAGGGTCATCCGACAGCCACGCGGCTCGACGTGACCAAGCGGCGCGGGGACCTGCGCCTGTCGCTGATCGACGCGCTGCCGCTCATCAAGACGACCAACTTCAAGTTCAACTACACGGATTACTACCATTTCGAGATCGACGGCGACGAGGTGGGGTCGTTGTTCCGCACGCACGGGTTCGACTCGCGGCTGGAGTTCGTCCACCGACCTTTCGGGCCGTTTGAGGGCAGCTTCGGCACGCAGGTGTTTTACCGCTACCTGAGCGTGTCAGGTGAAGACGCATTTTTGCAGCCGACGAACACCGTGCAACCAGCGGGGTTCGTGTTCGAGGAAGTAAAGCTGATGGGCGACAAACAGACCCAGTCTGCCCCGGCGACGGCGTCCAAGGACGGAAAAGAGACGGCGGGGGCCGCGCCGGTGGCCGATGGTCCGTGGGACCCGACGCTGCGGTTGCAGCTCGGCGGGCGCGTGGAGTACACGCACGTGTCGATCGACTCGGACGACGCGCTGCTGACGAGCATCTCGCCGGGGGATAGCCGGGAGCGGAACTTCCTGCCGTTGTCGGTCAGCGGCGGGCTGGTTTACGAGTTCCTGAAGGACACCGCCGCCGCGCTGACGCTGTCGTACAGCGAGCGCGCCCCGACGCCAGAGGAACTCTTTGCGCGGGGCGTCCACGACGCGACGTTCCAGTACCTCATCGGCAACGCCAGCCTGAGCAAGGAGAAGCAGTTCGGCGTGGATTTCTCCATCCGGCGGCGGGCGGGGTTCGTGACCGGCAGTCTGAGCGGGTTTTACAACCGTTTCTACGACTTCATCGACTTCACGCCCGAGGCCGGGTCGGTGGAGGGGAACCGGATTTTCGACTACGCGCCGGTGAACGCGGATTTCTACGGCGGCGAGGCGTTGCTGGACTTCCACCTGTTGCCCGCGCACCTGAGCCGACCGGCGGCAATGGAAGACGCCAAGAGCGTGCGGGCGCGCACGACCGGGCAGGCGGCGACGGAAACCGTGAGCAACCCGAACGATCTCTACTTCGAGGTGAAGGGCGACTACGTCCACGCGGAGGACCGGGACTCGGGGGCGAGCCTGCCACGCATCACGCCGCTGCGGGTGGGTCTGGGGCTGGGCTACACGAGCGCGAACCTGCGGCTGAAGGTCGAGGGCGTACGTGTGAACCACCAGTTCCGCACGGCGCAGTTCGAGACGAGCACGCCGGGGTACACGCTGCTCAACGCCAGCGCGAGCTACACGCTGCCGCTCAACTTCGGCGGGGGGAAGTTTCCGGTGAGCACGGAGATTTTCGTGCGCGGAACGAACTTAACCAATGAGGAAGCGCGCAACCACCAGAGTTTTCTCAAGGAGGTGCTGCCGCTGGCGGGACGCAACGTGCTGGGAGGCGTGCGGCTGACGTTCTGACGTTGTCGCCGCCGTGGCGAGCGCGTAACGTGCCGCGTGGACGCCGCCAGACTGACCGAACACGTTGAAACTGTGCGCGCGTGCGTGCGCTGCCCGCGCATGCGGCGGCCCGCCGTGCCGGGTTACCCGACGGTGAGTCGGACGATGCTGATTGGCCAGGCGCCGGGCAGGCACGAGCCGGTCAAGGGCAGGCCGTTCGCGTGGACGGCGGGGCGGACGCTGTTTCGCTGGTTCCGCGAGGGATGCGGGATCGACGAGGAGACGTTCCGCCGGAGCGTTTACATGGCGGCGGTTTGCCGGTGTTTCCCCGGCGAGACGCCGCAGGGCGGCGACCGCGTGCCGGACCGCGCCGAGGTGGCGGAGTGCAGCCGGTGGCTGCGCGCGGAGTTCGATATCCTGCGGCCTGAACTGGTGATCCCGGTCGGGCGGCTGGCGATTTTGCAACTGCTCGCGGCCGCACCCCTGACGGAGATCATCGGGCGCACGTTCCGGGGTGACTACGGCGGCCACGCGTGCGACGTGATCCCGCTGCCGCATCCGAGCGGGGCCTCGCCGTGGCCGAGGATCGAACCGGGGTTGAGCTTGACGCGGCGGGCGTTGGCGCTGATCCGCGAGCACCCGGCGTTCCCGGCCAACAAAAACTAGGAAACGGCGTCCAGCGCGGCCAGGAAAGGTTTCGGGCCGTCGTGATCGCCGAGGGTGGCGTCCACTTCTTCCAGACGGCGGATGAGGTCCAGCACGTCGCGGCGTGCGTAGGGTCCCCCGGCGGCGCGGCAAAAGTGTGTCCGGCAACCGAACGGGCGGTCGGCGTAAACGAGGCATTTGCTGGTCAGCGCGTCCAGCATAGGGCAGGCCCCGTTGGTGCTGGCGGGCGGCGCTTTGCGGCCCGTGGCGCGCACGGCCTGGGCGGCGAGCAACGCCTCGCCGCGCGTGACACTGGGCATCAGCCCGGTGCGCTTGAACTGGCAACACTCCGTCAGGCGTGTGCAAGCGCGTGCGACGGGCCGCCGGTCCAGGTCGGCATAAACCGCGCGCACCTCGGCCAACGCGGCGCGCACAGCCTCGCGGCTGGCGGCTGGCGCGGGCTTGCGGGCGTAACGGCTCATGGGAAGTGGGAACGTGGAAGGAAACTTGGCGCGAAAACGTGTTATTATAGCGCAAAGACCATCGAACGCACTCTACAGCGCTTGCTTCCGCGTTCCCACTTTCCGCTTTTAACTTTCCAATGCTTTCGTTCTCCTGCTGCTGGAATTCTGCGCGCCACAAGGAAGGCGCAGGCATGTTGCTCGAAATCCGCGACCTCGGCTTCGAGAACGTCGAACTTTCCCACGGCGTCCGTGTCTCCTTGGTGGGCGGGATTCAGGAAGTCGTGGACAAGGGCGAGGTGCGCATCAGCAGCCTGCACAATTTTTGCCCGCTGCCGTTAGAGGTCCAGGGCGCGTCGCCGGATTGCTACGAGTTCACCAGCCACCGTCCTTTTGACCAGAAGCGCGCGGTCAAGCTGTCTATCCAGACGATTGACTTCGCGTCTCGGCTCGGCGCGGGGGTGGTGGTGTTGCATCTGGGGCGTGTCCACATGGGACCGGCCACCAAACGGCTCGGAGTGCTGGCGCAGGAAGGCAAGCAAGACAGCAAGGAGTGGATCAAACTGAAGATCGAGGCGGTCAAGGAGCGCGAGCGCAAGGCGCCGGTCTACCGGCAGCGGGTGCTCGAATGCTTGAAACCCATCGTCGAGCACGCGGTGAACAAAAACATCCTGCTCGGCTGCGAAGGACGGTTTGCCTACGAGGAGTTTCCCACCGAGCGCGAGTATCCGGCGCTGCTGGATGAAATTGGCTCGCCCAACGTCGGTTACTGGCACGATTTCGGGCACATCCAAGTCAAACACAACCTCGGATTCCTGGACCATTACGAGTGGCTAAAATCCATCCGGCACCGGCTGTTTGGCTGTCATTTGCACGACACGCAATGGCCGACGACCGACCACCGCGTGCCGTTCGCGGGCGGGATCGAATATGACCGGCTGATTCCGCTGTTGCCGGAAAATTGCCTGTTCGTTTGGGAGTTGAGTCCGCGCATGCGGTCGGAGCAGATCCGCGAGGCGCTGGGGAGTTGGAAGGAACGGTTCGGCGGGTGAGGGGAGGGTTGTGGGTTGTGGGTTGTGG
>CAXTBX010000006.1:0-72184 GCA_964242205.1 uncultured Chthoniobacterales bacterium | reverse complement strand
TTGCAATTCCGTCCCGTCCCGGTGCCGCCCACGGCGAGCGTGCGCGTCACCTTCGATTTCACGGTGGTTCGGTTCATCCATCAGCGTAGTCCCCAACGCATGGAAATCCGCTGCAACGGCAACGACCTGGGGACACTGACCTTCGCTCCGGACGCGATGGTGCCCGAAAGCGTCACGGTACCGGCGGCGACGTGGAACCGCTACGGGGCCGTGCTGTTGACCCTGAATTTTCCCGATGCGGTGGCCCCGTTCGTGATTGGTGACAGTGCGGACCGTCGGCCCCACGCCTTCGAAGCGCACAAGATCACCTTTGCGCTGGAAACCGGGGCAGCAGCACCTGTGCCGCCTGCACTAACCACTCCTCCGGCTCCCACTCCTACCCCTGGCCCGGAGCCGACGCCCGCCAACGAGCCAGATTCGTCGAAGCCTGACGTGCCCGGCGAAGCGCCAGCGCCCACTCCCGAAGTAACGGCCCGTCCGGAGCAAGTGCCGACGGACGAGCCAACCGCAACGTCGCCAACGGCTTTATTCATGGCCCCGGGCGAAGGCTAAAATCCGAAATCTTCCAACCGGACCGCCTTCTACGTGCCGCCTTTGCCTGATTCATTCGGGTCGGCTGCCTGCTCGGCTTCGTACTCGCTCCTATCTTTGGAAGGCCGGGCCATGTCGTCCACGAACTCTTCCTGGGAGACCCGGATGGGCGGTTTTTCGCTGGTGAGCGATTCCGGCTCGGGCGGCGTGTCGTGGCGCGGCAGCGGATCGTTGGAGGGGAGGTTTTGCTCGGTGTCGTTCATACAAAAGACTGTTCGTTTGCCGAACCCGTCTGGATCGTGGAAAGGTGCCGGATGAGTTGGCGCTTGGACCCAAACACCGCCGGGCTGCTGGTCGTGGACGTGCAGGAACGCCTGTTGCCCGCGATTCACCAAGGCGAGGCTGTGGCGACGCGGGTGGCAGTCGCCGTGAAGATGGCAAGGCTGTTTGGAATGTCCGTTTTCCACACCGAGCAGGTGCCGCATAAACTCGGGCCGACGGTGGCCATCGTGCGCGACGCGCTCGGACCCGAACAGCCGACCGCGCCGACGAAAACGGCGTTCTCGTCGGTGGACTGTTATCCGCCGGGGACGTTGCCGAAGACGTTGGTCGTCGCGGGGATCGAAACGCACGTCTGCGTCCGGCAGACCGTGTTCGACCTGCGCGAGCGTGGATACGAAATTTACCTATTGGCGGACGCGGTCGGCTCGCGCTCGGAGACGGACCACCGGCTCGCGCTGCACGAATTGCGCGAGATTGCCGGTGCGCGCGTGACGACGCTCGAAGCCGTGTCGTGGGAGATGCTCGGCCGGGCCGAGGGGGAGACCTTCAAGCGGCTGCTCGCACTGTTGAAGTAGCCGGGGCGCGCCTGCCGCACGAGTCAGGGAGAGCTCCGGGGACCCTGCGTACTCAGGCGGGCTGGAAATCCGCCTTCTTCATCGCCACCTTCAGCGCGTCGCCGAAGCGGTCCAGAATCTCTTTCGTGTGTAGGCTGCTGACCGCCATGCGGATCATGTCCTTGCCCGCCGGGACGCCCGGCGAGATCGACATCACCGTGAAGAAACCGGCGTCCTGCAGCGATTTCCAGATGTAATAGAGTTTTGCCTTGTCGCCGATGACGATAGGCACCGCCGGGGTCGGGCTGCCCCAGTAATCCAATCCCATCGCGTCGAGAATCCCCTGGAGGTGCCGGGTGTTCTCCCAGAGCTGCGCCAGATGCTCCGGCTCCTTCTGCATGACGCGCAGGCTGGCCAGCGCCGCCGCGGCGCAGGCGGGCGTGATCGCCGCGCTGAAGATAATCTGCTGGCTGCTCGAACGCAGGTATTCAATGGTTGCCTTGTCCGCCGCGATGAAACCGCCCGTGCTGGCGAGCGACTTGGAAAAACTGCCGCAGATCAGGTCCGTGCGGTCGGTCAGGCCGAAGTGATCCGGTGTGCCCCGGCCCTCGCGGCCCAAGACGCCGAACCCGTGGCAATCATCCACCACGAGGAACGCCTGGAACTCCTCGCACAGCGCCGTCAACTCGGGCAGCGGCGCGACATGGCCCTCCATCGAGTACACCCCGTCCACCACGACGATCTTGGCTTGCTTAGGGTCGAGCCGTTCGAGCGTGGCACGCAGCGAGCCCATGTCGTTGTGGGTGAAACGCTCGGTGTCCGCGCCGCTCAGGCGGATGCCGTCCCAGAGCGAGGCGTGGATGCTTTTGTCCACCACGACCACGTCCTTGCGGGTGGCCAGCGACGACACGCTCGCCAGGCACGCCATGTACCCGGCCACCATGATTTGGCATGCCTCCTTGCCCAAAAACGCGGCCAGTTCCTCCTCCAACTCGACGTGGTAGGAGCGCGAGCCGTTGGCCAACCGGCTGCCGCAGGGGCTGGTGCCCCATTCATCCACGGCACACCGGGTCGCCGCGCGCACCTCCGGGTGGCTGGTCAGCCCGAGGTACTCGTTACTGGCCATCATGATCATCGGCTTGCCGTCGACGACGATACGCACGCCTTCCGCGCGCTCGATCACTTGGTAATAGGGCGCGTAGCGCAGCCGCATCTTGGTGGCGGCGTCGGTGCGGCAACGCTCCGCGACGGGGTTTTCGCGGTCCGCGAAAAAAGGAACTTTGAACATGAAAAAGGCGGTGGTGCATGTAACGTTCGTCCCCCCGCTCCGTCAACCCGAAACGGTCAATCTGGGGGAAAGCCCCGGTGAATTTAACTTGGCCAGCGGCCCCCGCCGCCCTAAAAGCGGTGAGGCTTTCAAATGAACCTTCCCCTGCATTTTCGCTCTGGCGCCGTCCGCCGCTGGCTGCCCGCCATTGGCGCGTGGGTCATGATGTTTTGCGCGGCAAGCGCTTACGGCGGTGGGGCGGCGGTCTACACGCTGGACGATTGCCTGCGGCTGGCGGCGGCCCAGAATCCGGAGGTACTGGTCGCCGCCAAGCGCATCGACGGGGCGAAGGGCTTGGTGACGCAGGCCAGGGCCGGAATTTTTCCCACCTTGGCGGCGAACGGATTTTACCAGCGGCGCGAGCAAGGGCTAGCCTCTTCCGGCGGCCTCAACCAGGGTCTACGGAAGGACGACTACACGGGGGACATCCGGCTCTCCCAACTCATTTTTTCATCGTTTTCGGTGCGCAACCGCATCGCAGTGGCGCACCTGAACGAGCGGATCGTCACGCTCGGTTACCGCACCGCCCTGAACGTCGTCGGCGCGCAGGTGCGCGAGGCGTTCAACACCACGCTGGCCGCCGAGGCGGGTATCCGGGTGCGCCAGAGCGCGATTGACCTGCTCGAAGCCCAGCTCAAGGACCAACAGGACCGCCTGGCCGCCGGGAGCGTCGGGCAGCTCAACGTCAACCGCGCGCAGGTCGCCCTGGCCAACGAGCAACCGGCCTTGCTGGAAGCCCGCGCCGGCGTCCGCACGGCCTACGCGGCGCTGGCACAGTTGCTCGGCATCGCCTACGAGCCCGGCACGGTAGAAGCGCCCTTCCGGGTGCGCGGGGCGCTGGAGGTCAGGCCCTTCGACCTGCCCGTCGAGGAGTGCATCCGGCGCGCGTTGGCGCAGCGCCCGGAGGTAGAGGTGGGCAACCTCGCGCTCGAACTGCTCAAGCACCAGCTCGTCGTGGAAAAGGCGGGCACCCGCCCGGCGGTCAGCCTGTTTGCAGCGTACGACGTTTACAGCGAGCCGGTGATCGCCGCAGACCAGGACAGGTTTTCGGGCTACACCCTGGGCATCGGCGCGTCGTGGACGATCTTCGACGGCTTTGCCACGCTGGGCCGGGTGCGCGGCGTGCGTGCGCAGCAGGGCGAGGCGGCGCAGCAGGTGCGGGCCACGCGGCTGGCGGTGGAGACCGAGGTGCGCAACGCCTACGACGCGCTGCGCACCGCCGAGGCCACCCTGCGGCCCCAGAGCCAGAACATCGCCCTGGCCAACGAGACTCTCAACCTGAGCACGCGCAACCTCGCCGCGGGCCTCGCCACCCAGCTCGACGTGTTGCAGACCCGCGTGGACCTGACGCGCGCCGAGACGCAGGAACTCGGTGCCCGGCTCGGCTTCAACGTCGCCTTCAGCCGTTTGGAGCGCGCGATGGCCTCGAATGTGCCCACGCCCGCCGGGGTCACGAAAACCACCGCGCCCGCCACCGCGCCAGGGCCGTTGCCCGCGAAGTAAACGCCATGCCGACGACCGTTCACCTCCCCGTGCGCCCCCGCGCCACCGCCCGCCGGTGGGGCGCGTGGCTGGCGTGCGCCGCCGTGGTGGTTGGCTCGCTGGGCGTGGCCCGGGCGGAGACGTTGACCCTCACGGATTGTCTGCGCGAGGTCGTCGAGCACAACCCGGTCGTCGCGCAGGAGCGCGTGGCCATCGAGCGCGCTTACGCCACGCGGCTGACCTTACGCGCCCGCGCGCTGCCCTCGCTGGGCATCGCCGGAGCCGTCGGCCAACTCACCCTCGAAGGAAACATCCCGCCGACCCGGACGACGGTCCGCAACCCCACCCCCGGCGGCCCGGACATCGTCGTCCGCACCCGTGGCCGGGTGGAAACGACCAGCCAGTTTATCGCGTTCGGTACCGGCAACCTCTACCAGCCGTTGTTCGACGCGGGCATCCCCGCCTCGTACCGGCGCGGCACCCTCGGCATCCGCATCGCCGAACAGAACTTCTACAGCGCGGCCTCCGCGCAGATGCACGCCGCGCGCCTGCTCTTCAAGCGGGCGATCTTCCTGCGGGAAAACGGCCAGGTGCTACGCGAGGCCGACGAGATCCTGGGCGCGAACGTGCAGACCCAAAATCATCTCGTCGCCGCCGGGTTGATCGGGCGCGCGCCGCAACTTAGCGCCCAGGTGCAGCGCACCAACTTCGGGCCGGGCATCAGCCTTACGAGCGGCGATTACCGCTCCACCCTCGCCAACCTGCTACTAACGATGGGCCGGGAACTGCCGTTCGACAAGGTGGGCGACGACCCGCTCGCGCGCATCACCCTGTCTGGCACGCTGGACGAACAAGCGCCTGTTTTCGACGCCGCCGAGGCCGTGCACGTGGCGACCGAGCGCCGACCCGACCTGCGCGCCCTGCGCGACATCGTCAAAGCCGAGCAGGAAGATGCCAACATCGCCAAGGCGGGCTACTATCCGCTAGTCCGGCTCTACGTCGCCGGTGAATACGTCCCGGGAAACACCGTGCGCAACCAACCCAACGCCATCCGCCAGAACGACCAGGTCCAGGTCAGCGAGGTGCGTCCCGGCATCAGCGGCAGTTGGGTCGTCATCGACCCGGGCACCACGCGCGGCGCGGTCCGCGTCCAGGAGGCGGAGCGCGACGTGTCCGCCATCGGCCTGCGCCGCCTGGAAACCAATCTGCCCGCCGAGGTCGCCACCGTGCGCGCGCGGCTCACCGACGCCACGAGCCGCCTGGATGCCCTGCGCGGCAACGTCGAGACCGGCCAAAGTTCGCTCAAGATCATCCAGGGCGGGCTGGCCCAGGGTCTCAACACCCAGCTCGAATTTCTCTTTGCCCAGAACGACCTCATCGCCCTGCGCACCGGCCTGCTCTCGGCCCGCCTGGAGCTGAGCCTCGCCCACGCCGAACTCGACCGCCTGATGGGCAACTACCTGCGCTACGTCGAAGACCCGCCCAGCCCAACCGCCCGTCGATCCATCAAAAAGTGATCCATTTTTCCCGTCTCACCCCGCGCCGACAGGCCGCGCTGCTCAGCTTCCTGCGCTGGTCGGCGCTGCTCTGCGTGTTGTTCGCGCTCACGCTCACGGGTTACTACTTCTACGTCAACGTCATCAACCGCGCCCCGGCGGAGGTCACGCCGGTCGAGCGCGGCGCGGCGGTGTCCACGGTTTACGGCACGTTCACGATCAACGCGGTCAACGCGCTGACGCTCTTCGCGCAAAACCCCGGCTACCTGCGCAGCGATCCGGCCCTGTTTTCCACGTATGCCTCGCAGGGCACCACGGTGAAGAAGGATCAGCTCATGGCGACGGTCGAGGACCAGAATGTCATCCGCGCGGTCAAGCAAGCCCAGTCGGAGTACGACGCGGCCGTCTCGCGCCAGAAGGGCGGCCCGCCGAGCGCCGGGGCGCTCAAATCGACGCAGGACACGGTGGATGCTTACAAAAAACTCGCGGAAAACGCCGTGCCGCGCATCCAGCGTGAGGCGGTGCAAAACGACCTCAACCGGCTCAAAACCGCCGTGGATAACGAAAAGCTCGACCTGCAACGCGGCGTGGACGCCACGAGCACGGCGCTCAAGACGTATCAGGATCAACTCAAGCGCACAGAAATCCTCGCGCCCTTTGACGGCGTGCTCACGCTCATCGGATTTAATAACAACGCCTACGTCCTGCCCAACCAGGCGCTGTTCACCGTCGCGGCGTCGGAAACGTACGTTTCCGGGTTGGTCAACGAGGAAGACGTGGGTGTGCTCCGGACCGGGATGAAGGCCGAACTCCACCTTTATTCCGCCGCGAGCAAAAACTACGTCGCCACGCTGGACGCCATCCTGCCCAGCCCGGAGGCGAACAGTTCGCGCTACTTCGTCACGCTCAAGGTCGATGACCCGCCTGCCACGCCGTTTCTCTACGGGCTGACGGGCGACATGCGCATCACCGTGGGCCGCAAGGAAAACGTGGTCATCGTCCCGGCGCGCGCCGTCAACATCGACCAAGTGTTCATTGTGGAGGACGGCGTCGTCCAGCAGCGCACGGTCAAAATCGGTTTCAAGAACGCGGACTATGCAGAAATCCTCAGCGGGGTCAACGAGGGCCAGATGGTCATCGTCGAGGACCAGGACGCGTTTCATGCCGGGCAGCGCGTGCGGCCCATCAAGGTCAAGTCCGGCAAGGCGGGCAAATAACCGCCGTCCCCCTCCGCCTTCATCCTTCCTCCTTCATCCTTCGCCTTGTTCCCCGCCCTGCACATTGGTCTGCGGTTCACGGTCAGCCGGAAACGCTCGCTGGCGTTCAGCCTGCTGGGCGTGATCTTCGGCGTGGCGTTTTTCGTCTGCACGCAGGCACAGACGCAGGGGTTTCAGCAGTATTTCATCAAGACGATCCTCGGCACCTCCGGGGCCATCGTCATCAGCGACCGCTTCCAGGAGCGGTACACGAACTTCAGCACCATGACCGGCGCAAAGATGATGGGCGGCCAGCAGCGCCGGAAATACTACGAAGGAATCACCGACGCGGCGGAAATCATGCGGGTGGTGCGGCAATTTTCCAACGTCCTGGCCTGCGCGCCGCTCGTGCTCGGCAACGTGACCGCGCGCGGCGATTTCCAGACGGAGGTCGTCAACCTCATGGGGATCAACCTCGAACAGCACCTGCGCGCGACCGCGCTCGGCGACCAGATCATCGCCGGGAAGATCGAGAATTTCCGCATCCGGCCCGATGGGCTGATTTTAGGTTCGCTCCTGGCCGACAAGATGCAGCTCAAAGTCGGCGACAACGTCACGCTGACCGGCGGCGGCGCGCAGCGCAAAACGATGAACCTCTGCGCGATCTTTCGCAGCGGTAACAACATCATCGACGAGCGGCGCGGCTACGTGAACATCCGCCTGGCGCAATCGTTGTTGGAGAAGCCGTCGATGGTCTCGCAGATCATCGTCACCCTGCGCGACCCGGACCGCGCCCCGGCACTGGCCCAGCATTTCGAGCGGCTGTTCGGTCATCGCTCGCGCTCGTGGCAGGAGCGCGAGGCGGGTAATTTGCAGGTGTTCAGCGTGCTGCGGCTCTCGGCAGGCATCACGGTTAGTCTCATCATCCTGCTGGCGGGCGTGCTCATCTTTAATACGCTGACGATGACCGTGCTCGACAAGGTGCGCGAGATCGCCATCCTGCGCTCGATGGGCTACCGTCGGCTCGACATCACGGTGATCTTCATTTTCCAGGGGTTTCTCATCGCGCTGTTCGGGTCGCTGTTGGGCGCGGGTTTTGGCGCACTCATCACTTACCTGATCTCGCAGATCCCGATCCGCGTGCGCGGCATCCTCTACACGGATCGCTTCATCGTGGCCTGGAGCCCCGAGCATTATTATTACGCGGCGTTGATTGCCTTCGTCGCCGTGTTGACCGCGAGCTACTTCCCGGCACGGCGCGCGGCTAACCTCGCGCCGGTGGACACCCTGCGAGGCTCGGGGCAATGAGCCGGGGGAGCACCATGACGGCGGCAACTACCGAGACCCCAACCTGCCTGCAATGCGACGGGCTGGAACGCTTCCTGGGCGAGGCGGAAGCACGCGTCCACGTCCTGCGCGGGGTGTCGCTGAAGCTGGAGCGCGGCCACGTCCACGCGGTCGTCGGCCCGTCCGGCTGCGGGAAGAGCACCCTCCTCTACATCTTGGGCCTGCTGGACCGGCCCGACGCCGGGACGCTTTCCATCAGCGGGCAGGCCGTGGCCGACCTGCCCGACGACGACCTCTCGCGGCAGCGCAACGCGCTGCTCGGGTTCATCTTCCAGTTCCACTTCTTGTTGCAAGATTTTACCGCGCTCGAAAACATCATGATCCCCATGCGGCAACTTGGCCGCCTGAACGAGACGGAAATGCGCGCGCGGGCGGCGGAATTGCTCGACGCCGTGGGCCTAGATGGCAAGGCGCACCGGCCCAGCCGCCACCTGAGCGGCGGCGAGCAGCAGCGCGTGGCCATCGCGCGTGCGCTGGCCAATGACCCGCAGGTCATCTTGGCCGACGAACCCACCGGCAACCTGGATACCGCCAATTCCAACCGCGTTTTTTCGCTCCTGACCAACCTCGTCCGCAGCCGCGACAAGGCGCTGCTGCTCGTCACGCACAACCCGCTCATCGCCGAGGCGTGCGATTGGGTTCACACCATGCGCGACGGCCTGATCGTGGATCAGCACCGCAACCAGATTCCGGCGCGTTGACCGCGCGCCGGACCATTCCTTTTATCGTCGATGGAACAATATAAATATGTCATTTTAGGGGCAGGCCCGTCCGGCCTCGCCTTCGCCCACACGCTGCGCCTGCTCGGCGAGGAATCGTTCCTCGTCATCGACAAGGAAGACGAGGCGGGCGGCCTCTGCCGCAGCCGGGAAGTAGACGGCAAGCCGCTCGACATCGGCGGCGGTCATTTCCTCGACCTCAAGCGCAAGGAAGTGCTCGACCTCGTGTTCCGCTTCATGCCGCGCGAGGAATGGCTGGAGCACCGGCGCGTTTCCAAAATTCGCATCCGCGGCGTGGAACTCGATCACCCGCTGGAGGGCAACCTGTGGCAGCTGCCCGTGGCCGACCAGATCGACTTTCTAGAATCCATCGCCAAGGCGGGCGTCCTGCGCGGCGAGCCGATGCCCGAGGCATTTGCGGACTGGATCACCTGGAAGCTCGGCGACTGCATCGCGCGGGAGTACATGCTGCCCTACAACCGCAAGATCTGGTCGATGGACCCAAACCAGCTCGGCACGTACTGGCTTTATAAACTGCCCGACGTGAGTTTCCGTGAGACGCTGCAGAGTTGCCTGGAGCACAAAATGTTCGGCGCATTACCCGCGCACGGGACATTTCTTTATCCGAAGGAGCACGGCTACGGCGAGGTCTGGCGGCGCATGGGCGACGCGCTGGGCGACAAACTACACCTCGGCGAGGCGCTCGCCAGCGTCGATCCCGCCACGCGGAAGGTCAACGGCCGCTACCAGGCACAGACGCTGGTGAACTCGATCCCGTGGACGGCTTGGGTCGGGGCCGGGCCGCTGCCGGAGGACGTGCGCGCCGCGATTGGGAAACTCGTGCAGGTGCCCATCGACGTGGATTACGTGGCGGACACGCTGCCGAGCGATTCGCATTGGACCTACGATCCCGACGAGACCAAGAGTTTTCACCGGCTGCTGCTGCGCGCCAATTTCTGCCCCGGCTCGCGCGGTTACTGGACCGAGACCAACGCAGCGCGTTCGCCGCAGTTGGCACCCGGCGCGTTCCGCCATACGAACGAATACGCTTACCCGGTTAACACGCTGGACAAGCCGCAGAACGTGGAAGTCATCAAAAACTGGGCGGCCTCGCAACAGATTTATCCGCTGGGCCGCTGGGGCCAGTGGGAGCACATGAACTCCGACGTGGCGGTGTCGCTGGCCATCGCTGCGGCGCAGGAACTGCACGGCTCGGCCGCCTCGTAAGACGACCACCAACGCGGGGCGCAAAACTGCCGCCACGCACTTATTTCAGGGTCAAAGGCCGGTCCAAAACGCGCGCCGGATTGCCGATGGCGTGGCTGGCGGGTGGCAGGTCGCGCGTCACCACGCTGCCGATCCCCACGACCGACCCGTCGCCGATGCTCACCCCGTTGGAAACCACGCTGCCTGCTCCCACGAAACAGCGCGCGCCGATCCGCACACCTCCCGTCAGCACGACGCCGGGCGAAAGAAAGGCGCAACAACCCACGACGGAATCGTGGCTGACGACCACGGAGTTATTCAGCAACGCACCCACCCCCACGGTGACACCTTGATCGACGTTGGCCAGTGGATAAACGACACTCCCCGCCTCCAGCCGCGCCGTCGCGTTTACGTAAGCACGCGGGTGGACCAAGGTAGGCAGTTCGCGCCCCCCCGTCAGGAGCTCGTCTGCGAGGCGCTCCTTCAATGCGAGGTGCTTGTAGCCGAGGCCGATGATCCATGCGCGCGCCGCGTGCTCCTCGCGGACATAGTCCGCGAAGGGCTGGCTGCCCGGCGCACCAGCAGCATGCACAGCGTCGTCGAAAAATACGGCCCGCGCGCGTTCCTCCGGCGTGAGGAACAGCCCGGCGAGCTGGCGGCCCAGCTCTCCGAAACCAAGAAACGCGTAGGCGCGGCCCGCCCCGCCGTCCCGGGCGGGGGGCAGGGCGTCCGAATGAACTGGCGGTGAGGGCAGGATGACGATTATTTTCCACGAGACTCCGGTCGTTGCAAACCGCGTCACTTCCCACATGAAAACGGTCGTCATTCTCCAGTCGAACTACATTCCGTGGCGAGGTTATTTCGACCTCGTCAAGGCCGCCGACCTTTTCGTGTTCCACGACGACCTGCAATACACGAAGGGCGACTGGCGCAACCGCAACCGCATCCTGACGCCCCGTGGCCCGGAGTGGCTGACGATCCCGACCGGCACCGACGAGCATCGCTTGATCTGCGAGGTGGAAATCTCCGACCAGCACTGGAAGCAAAAACACCGCCGCCGCATCGAGGAAAGCTACCGGTCCGCGCCGTATTTCGAACCGAATCGCAGCGTGCTCGATTTTCTGTACGATAACTCCATCACCAACCTGTCCGACTACAACCAGCGGGCGATCCGTGAAATCGCCCGCCGACTTTCCATCGAAACCAATTTTGGCGACAGCCGCTCGCTTCATCTCACCGGCACCAAGACGGAGCGCGTAGTCAGCATCCTCCAACAGGTGCACGCGACCAGGTACATCAGCGGCCCCGCCGGCAAGAATTATCTCGACATCCGACTCTTCGAGGAGGCGGGTATCGCGCTGGAATACTTCAGCTACGACGCCTACCGGGAATACCCGCAACTCCACGCGCCGTTTCGTGGGGACGTGTCAATTCTGGACCTGATTTTTAACGTCGGACCGGACGCGAGTACGTTGCTGCTGACCCGGTAGATTGGCATGCGCAAGACGAACAAATGCGTTTGCAAAGCGTGCCCTGCGCCCTCATTCTGAGCGCGGAAACATGGCAGGTTTCGAGCTACCCTCCACCGACCTACCGACCGGCTCATGGGATTGACCTATTCCTTCGTCGTCCCGGTCTACAACGACGGCTATCTGCTGGACAGTTTCTGCCAGGCTTTCGCCGCCGTTTTCGAGAAGCAGCTCGGCCATGCCCGCCTGGCCGAGGCCGTGGAATTGATCTTTGTGGACGACGGTAGCCAACCGCCCACCGCTGCGCAGGTGCGCGAGGCCGGGGCGCGCTACCCGTTCGTCAAAACGATCACGCTTTCGCGCAACTTCGGCCAGCACGTCGCCCTGAGCGCGGGCTATGCCTACGCCTCGGGCCAGTACGTCGGGATGCTCAACGCCGACCAACAGGACCCGCCCGACCAGATTCCCCTCCTGCTGCGCGAGTTGGAAGGCGGTGCGTGCGACATCATCTATGGCCTGCGCGCCGAACGCGCCGAACCGTGGCTCAACCGGCTGACCTCCGTCCTCTTCAACCAACTCCTCGGCTGGCTGACCGGCTACCACCCGCCCAACAATGTCACGACCCTGCGCATCATGAACCGCCGCTTCGTCGATGCCTACCTGTGTTTCCAGGAGAAAAGCCGCTTCCTGCCCGGGCTGGAGAACTGGCTCGGGTTCACCGCGCGTTACGTGCCGATCAAACACCAGTCTAGGCAACAGGGACGGTCGGCCTACAATTTTCGCAAGCGGCTGCTCATGGCCCTGGAGGCGGTGGTCAGCTTTTCGGATTTGCCGCTGAGAATTGTGGCCCTGGGTGGCATGTTTATTGCATTAACGGGGTTCCTGTTGAACCTCGTGCTCATCGTCCAGAAGCTTTTCTTCGTCCGTTTCCAGGCGGGCTACACCTCCACAGTGTCGCTCATCGTGTTCTTCGGCGGGTTGCAGATTCTGGTGATGGGCCTGGCCAGCATTTACATTGGACGCGTGCTCAAGGAAGTGCAGAATCGACCGCTCTACGTCATCAAGGAGACTACGGGCTTCGACGCGTCGGCAGCCGCCAGTTAAACCATCCATTCGCCCGCTTTTCTCCATGCAAAGAACTTTTGACCGACCTGCCTTCCTCCACGCCATCGAAACGGAGGGTTACGCCATTCTTCCCGACGTGCTGGACGCCGACTACATCCGGCGCGCCAAGCGCGACTTGGCTCTCGCCATCGAGAAGGAGGCAGATTACCACGGCACCCGCGACTACCGGGAATACGGCATGGTCTTGCTCTGCTCGCTCTACGGCCCGACCTTTCTGGAACTTTTCGAGAACCCCCGCCTGGTCGATCCCATTAACGCCGTCCTCGGCGAGGGCAGCATCGTGTATGCCTACACCTCCTCGTCCATGCCCCCGGGCGGCGGCAACATGTCCAGCCGCATCCACGTGGATTGCCCGCGCCTCATCCCCAATTACATCACCAACCTGGGGTTGACCATTCTCCTGGATGATTTCACCGAGGCAAACGGGGCCACCTGGTTCCTGCCGCGTTCGCAAGGTGAGGCGGAAACTCCCGCCACCGAGCGTTTTTACGCGGAAGGCAAGCGGGTGATCGCCCCGGCGGGTTCGGTCTGGTTCTTCAACGCGCGGGTCTGGCACGCGGGCGGCAAGAACCACACGGACCAGTGGCCGCACCCGCTGACCATCAACATGTGTCGGCCCTACATGAAACAGCGCCTCGACATCCCCCGGGCGATGTCTCAAATCCCGCTGGACTCCATCCCGGCGGGTGCGCGGCAGAAGCTCGGCTTCGACGCGCAGGTCCCCGCCTCCTACGAGGAATTCTTCGCCCCGCCGGAGCAGCGCAAATTCAAGCAAAAACCCGAATAACACGCCCTTGCGCCGTCTGGTCCGCCATTGCGGATCGCCACGTTCGTTTCTGTTGTCATGAGCATTCCTTCCGCGCCCGCATCCGAGCCACCCTCCCCCGCGTCCGAGTACGAGCAGGTCATGGCGGCCAACATCGCGCTGCACAGCCGCTTGGCCAAGGAATACAACGCGGTCGAACCCCAGTTCCGGCCCGAGAACGTCTCGCGCGTGGAAGCGCGTCTGCGCGCCGTCTGCGCGCAGGCGGGCGAGGTGCGCCGCTTGCTAGACCTGGGTTGCGGCACGGGCTTTATGATCCAACTCGCCCGTCAGTTCGTCGGCGAGGTGGACGGCGTCGACGCGACGGCCTCCATGCTGGCCGCCGTGGAGCGCGACGGTCCCGGGCAGGTCCGCCTGTTTGAAGGCGACACCGGACGCTATCCGGTGGAAGAAGGCCGGTACGATGTGGCCACGGCCTACTCCTTCCTGCACCACCTCTACGACATTCGCCCCACCTTCGCCACGGCTTACAAGGCCTTGCGCCCGGGCGGCATGCTCTTCGTCGATCAGGAGCCGAACTACTACTTCTGGGAAGCCATCAAGGATCTGGACCCGAAGGCGGCCTATGATCCCATCATCAGCCGAGAAATCGCCGCCGTCACGGCCCGGGACGAGCAGATTGAAGCGCAGTTCGGCGTGGACAAGGACACGTTCAACCGGGCGGAATACCAGAAGGCGATTCTCGGCGGCTTCCGGGAGGAAGATTTGCGGCAGGCGTTGGCCGAGTGCGGATTTACCGAGATTGCCTTCCAGTATTATTGGTTTGTCGGCCAAGGCGCGCTGATCAACCGCCCCGATGGCAGCGCCGCCACCCGGCAGGCCGAGGCACACGCCGTCGAAACTCTGCTAGCGCAGGCGCTGCCGGTTTCACGCGTGTTGTTCAAATACGTCGGCTTCACCGCCCGGGCCGCCAAATAGAGGGAGCGGGTGGATGGCGATCTCTGGGCGCCACGGGCAACCCCTGTGGCGTAGCCGCCTGACTTCATTGAACTCAACCGTTTGAAACGGCTGTAAAATACTCCAGCGCGCCTGCCCGTCGGTGCCCAGTCGGGGAATGATGATGCCGACGGCTCAGCGCTATTTCGCAGGGATTGGCTCCGTCCGGTGCAGCAAGACGTAAGGCTGACGAAACGGTGAATTTTGCACCGGCTGAAACCGTTCGCGCATGTATTGGAACAGCAACGGATGGCTGTACGGCAGGCTGCGCTCCGCCTTGTTATCAAAATGCTTCATACCGAGCAGCACCCAATTGACCCGCTTAGTTTCCAGATCATGAATCATTTCCCGCTGCACCTCGGGGGATTCCGGCCAGAGGAAATAGATCGTCTTGAGGGGCGAGGGACGGCCCACCGCCTCGTAGAGCGTGGGGGCGTCAGGCGCGATCAGGATATTCTCGTCCGGTGCCATCTCCTTTTCCGCCAAGTTATGCAGATGAACGACCAACCGAGCCTTGTCCCCGTTCAGGTTGATGGTCTGCTCGCCGAGGGCCACCTCGGTCCAATCAGATCCTTGCCGGGTCAGCCAACCGACCACCGGATTGTAAATGAAGGTTGTCAGGAGCGTCCCTGCCAACAATCCACCCGCCAACGCGGCGTACACTTTGCGGCTGAACGGTTTGTCCCGCAGCAGGTTGGGTAACCCCAGCAGCGCGATCAGCATGATGGGCATGCTGTGCGCCAGATGCGGCGCATCCGCCCGGGAAAACGCGTAGTGGGCGTAAGGGATGCTGAGCGCCGCCGCCGCCAACAGCCCGGCGTGGTCGCGCAGCCGGGCACCCGGGACCCGGAGGAGCACGACAAGCATCCCGGCAGCGGCGGCGGCCAGGAGCAGAAAGCACGAAGAGAGCGCCAAGGCATAAAAGTTCAAGAACGCCGGCTGGCTCGCCGGCATCTTCACTGTCCACGGCCACGGCACCGGGATGGTCAGGTTTGTGGCCTTGGCGTGCGCGAGCGTGTGCAGACCCTCGACGAACGCCGTGAAAAATCCCGGCACGAACGCCAGCATCAGCAACATCGGCAGATACCCCACCACGATGCCGCCCGCCCACGGAACCGTCAGTTTTAGCAGCTCGAGCCGCCGATGTTTCCATGCCAGCAGCGCCAGCAGCCCGCCGAAGGCCACCACGTTGTAAAACCCGTGGTTTCGCCCCACGAAAGCCGCCAAGCCCACGAACACGCCCGCCAGGAACGCGTTGCGCCGGTCGGGCTGCTGGATCAATCGCACCGCCGGATAGAGCGCTATCAATGAGACGCACTGTTCGTAGAGCTTGAACCGCTCCAGCATCCAGAAGGTCACGATCAGCCCCGTCGCCACGAGCGCGCCCCAGCCCGCCCCCGCCCGCCGCAGCGCCAGCAGCGCAAACCCCACGCCGAGCACCTGGAACATCGTGCAGGCCAGCCGGGTGGTCACGATGCCGTCGCCCAGCAGCAGCGACCAGCCCGCCGCCCAGTAGTAGCGGCCCGGATCGTACGCCTGAAAATCACGCATCGGCACCTGGCCATATTCCACGATGGCGCGCACCCCGTAGCGCAGGTAACCCTCGTCGGCCAGGTTCAGGCCGTTGCGCCCGTCCAGCGCGAACGTGGTCAGCGCCAGGACCGCGCTGAGGACGAAGACCAGCGCCGCCTCGCGCCACGGTCGGCCCGCGGCCTCGCCCGGCACGGTCCCGGCGGCGGTCGGCGCGGCGGGGGATGGCAGCGGAGCAGCCGCCGCCAGGCGCGGCGAATCAACGGGCACCAGCACGGTGGGCGAAAGGGAATCGATCATGAGCAGCGAAATTCACGGACGGCCTCGACGATGCGTTCCAGGTCGTCCGCCGAGAGCGTGTTGAAGAGCGGCAGCCGCACCAGACAGTCGCCCGCGCGCTCCGTCACCGGGCAATCTCCCGGGCGTCCGCCGTACCGGCGGCCCATCTCAGAACTGTGCAGCGGCTGGTAGTGGAACACCGCCGCGACGCCCCACGACCCCAGGTGAGCGATGAACCGGGCGCGCTCGGCTTGGCTGGGCATCATCAGGTAAAACAGGTGATAAGGTTGCTCGCAATGCGCGGGCACGGTCGGCAGCCCGACGTGGTTCGCCGCAGCCCAGTCGGCCAGGTGCGCGCGGTACCATTCCCAGGCGTGGCGGCGCGCCGCCTGGATGCGGTCCCGCGCCTCCAACTGCGCCAGCAAATACGCCGCCAGCATGTCCGATGGCAGGTAGCTCGATCCCACGTCCACCCAGGTGTACTTGGCGACCTGACCCCGGAAGAACTGCTTCCGGTTGGTGCCCTTTTCGCGCAGGATCTCTGCCCGGTCGAGCAGTTCGGCGTCGTTGACCAGCAACGCGCCGCCCTCGCCGCAGGAGATGTTCTTTGTCTCGTGAAAACTCTGGGTTGCCATCGCGCCGAAACTGCCCAACGGCTGGCCCCGGTAACGCCCGAACAGGCCGTGCGCGTTGTCCTCGATCACCGTAAACCCATGCCGCCGCGAGAGTTCGCCGAGCCGGTCCATCTCGCAGCCCACCCCGCCGTAGTGCAGGGCGATCACCGCCCGGGTGCGCGGCGTGATCAACGCTTCGAGCCGCATTTCGTCGAGGTTGAGCGTGTCCTCGCGCACATCGGCGAACACCGGCGTCGCCCCGTGGAGCAGGTAGGCGTTGACCGTCGAAACGAACGCGAACGAAGGCACAATAACCTCGTCACCCGGCTGGAGGCCCAGCAGCAGCGCGCTGATTTCCAAGGCGTGCGTGCAGGAGGTCGTCAGCAGCGCGTGGGGCGACTGCGTGATCTGCTGCAAGAGCGTGTGGCAGCGCCGCGTGAACTGCCCGTCGCCCGAGGTGTGCTCCTGGGTAATGGCGCGCCGGATGTACTCGAACTCGTCCCCGGTGGTGGACGGGCGGTTGAAAGGGATGGTGATCATGGCGGGGCGGCTGCTAAACCCTAGGTAGCAGGGACCTTGCCAAGGCCCGGAAAACGCCCTCCGCCTCTGTGCGGTACCCCGTGAATGCCTGCCTCCTCCCAAACCTGAGTCGCACCCCCGTAAAATTCGCTTGTCCAAGGGCCGCCCGTTGGCGGAAGTTATTCGCTCCGCCACGGAATCCTTTTCTCCATGAAATATTTCATCACCGGCGCCGCCGGTTTCATCGGCAGCAGCCTCATTGACCGCCTCCTGCGCGAGGAGCAGGAGGTTGTCGGCTGGGACGACTTCTCCACCGGCCAGGAGCCGTTCCTGGAGGCGGCGTTGCAAGCGCCTCGCTTCCAACTGGTTCGGGGAGACAACCTCGACCTTCCCACGCTGACTGCCGCGATGGCCGGGTGCGAATTCGTGTTTCACTTCGCCGCCAACGCCGATGTGCGCTTTGGCCTGGATCACCCCGGCAAAGACATTCAGCAAAACACCATTGCGACCTTTAATGTTCTGGAGGCCATGCGCGCCAACGGGATCAAGGGTATCGGATTCAGCTCGACGGGAAGCGTTTACGGCGAGGCTCCGGTCATCCCGACGCCGGAGAATTGCCCTTTCCCGATCCAGACTTCGCTGTACGCGGCGAGCAAGGTCGCGGGGGAGAACCTGATCCAGGCGTACTGCGAGGGATTCGGTTTTGAAGGCTATATTTTTCGGTTCGTATCCATTCTCGGAGAACGATATACGCACGGACACGTCTTCGATTTTTACCGGCAGTTGTTGGAGCATCCCGATCACCTGCGCGTGCTCGGCGACGGGAAACAGCGCAAGAGTTACCTCTATGTGGAAGACTGCCTCAACGCGATGCTGCACGTCACCAGGGCGCACACCGCCCGCGAGGCCAAGCATCATGTCGAGGTTTATAATCTCGGCACAGAGGAGTATTGCCGCGTAACCGACTCTATCGGTTGGATTTGCCAGCATCTCGGATTGCAGCCGAAGATGGAGTTTACCGGCGGCGAACGCGGCTGGGTGGGTGACAATCCGTTCATCTTTTTGAACACCGCCAAGGTGCGCGCGACCGGCTGGAAGTCTGAGTTGACCATCCAGCAGGGAATTATCCGGACTCTAGCGTGGTTGCAGGAAAACCAGTGGGTGCTGGAAAAGCGGTAAGCCCTTGAGAGGAAGCCGTTTGTCCGGTGGAAGCAGCGAAACCTATTTTCGCGCGATAAAGCACCGGGAACCACCAAAGATAACGCAGACAACGCAGTTGCCGCAACCCAACCGTTTTCATGAACATCGTCGTCGTCGGATTGTGGCATCTCGGTTGCGTGACCGCCGCATGTTGCGCGGAGCATTTTCCGGTCGTCGGGTTGGATTTCGATGCGCCAACCGTCACCTGGCTGCGCGAGGGCAAAGCGCCCATTCTGGAACCCGGATTGGATGAGTTGATCCAGCGCGGCCTGCAAAGCGGGCGGTTGCGTTTCGCGGAAGGCGCAGATGCCGGGGCGCTCGGAGCCGCCGACGTGCTCTGGGTTTGTGATGACACGCCGGTCGATGACAACGAGGTGGCCGACGTGGAATACGTGCTGGGGCGGCTCGCCCGTTGCCTGCCCGCGTTGCGGCCCGGGGCGGTCGTACTCCTTTCCTCGCAGGTACCCGCCGGAACGTGCCGCGAACTCGAAGCGCGGCATCCGGGGGTGCCGTTCGCGTACAGCCCCGAGAACCTGCGGCTGGGCAAGGCACTGGACGTGTTTCGGCACCCGGAGCGGATTGTGGTCGGGACGCGCGACGCCGAAACGCGGGTCAAACTGGAAGGGCTGTTCAAGCCATTCTGCGAGGAGGTGTTGTGGATGCGCTCGGAGTCGGCGGAGATGACCAAGCACGGGATCAACGCGTGGCTGGCGCTGTCGGTGACGTTCGCCAACGAGATCGCGCGGTTGTGCGAGGCGGTCGGCGCGGACGCGCGGGAGGTCGAGCGGGGGTTACGGTCCGAGCCAAGGATCGGGCAAAAGGCGTACATCCGACCCGGGGGGTCGTTCGCAGGCGGCACCTTGGCGCGCGACGTGGTGGCGCTGACCCGGCTGGCCCGCGAGAACGGCGACCCGGCGGCGCTGTTTCCGGCGATCCTCGCGGGGAACGACGCGCACAAGGATTGGGCGCTGGGGCGGCTGCGGACGCTTCTCGCGCCGTTGGACGGGAAGACCGTGGCGGTGCTCGGGCTGACATACAAGCCGGGGACGGACACCCTGCGGCGAAGCGGGGCGGTCGAACTGGCCGCCAAGCTGTTGGCCGCCGGGGCGCACGTGCGTTGCTACGATCCGGTGGTGGGGACGCTGCCGCCGGAGTTGGCCGGGGCGACGCGGTGCGGGACGCTGGAGGAGGCCGTGAGCGGGGTGGATGCCGCCGTGGTGGCGACCGAGTGGCCGGAGATCAAGGCCGGAGATTGGACGGCGCTCGCGGGGAGGATGCGGCGGGCAGTGGTGGTCGACGCGAACGGGTTTTTGGGTCTGGGCGGGGCGAAGATCGAGGGGGTGGAGTATTTTGCCGTGGGGACGGCGGTCGGGTAATGCGATGAATTGTCTTTCTCCAAGCGCGGTCTGCCGGAGTGCGCCTGCGGCGCGAGCCAGGGAAGGCCCCGGAGGGGCTTCCCTACCTTGAAACCTTATGAAACTTGCCAACCGTAACGCCATCATCACTGGCGGCAGCCAGGGACTCGGGCGTGCCATCGTCGAAGCCTTCGTGCGCGAGGGTGCCAACGTCCTGTTCTGCGCGCGGGACGAACGGGCAACCGGTGAACTCGCCGCCGACCTCCAAGCGCGGCTGCCAAGGACCGGACAGCGCGTGCTGGCGCGGGGCTGCGACGTGTCCTCGCCCGAGGCCGTCGGGGAGTTGTTCGCGGCAGGCGATGCGGCGTTCGAGGGGCCGCTGCACATCCTGGTGAACAACGCCGGGATTTACGGACCGAAGGGACCGACCGACGAGGTCGATTTCGAGGAATGGAAGCGGTGTGTGGACATCAACCTCTACGGGACGCTGCTGCCCTGCCGGGCGGCGATGGGGCGGTTCCGCGCGAGCGGTTACGGGAAGATTGTCAACCTGTCGGGCGGCGGCGCGACCAACCCCATGCCCAACATCAGCGCCTACGCCGCCAGCAAGGCAGCGGTGGTGCGGCTGACGGAAACACTGGCGCTGGAGTTGAAGGCGGACCGCGTGGACGTGAACGCCGTGGCCCCGGGGGCGCTGAACACGCGGCTACTGGACGAGGTACTGGCCGCCGGGCCGGAGAAGGTCGGCGCGGATTTCTACGAGCGGTCGAAGCAGCAGGCGCAACAGGGCGGCGTGCCGCTAGAACTCGGCGCGGATTGCTGCGTGTACCTCGCCAGCGCGGAAAGTGACGGCGTGACCGGCAAGCTCATCAGCGCCAAGTGGGACCCGTGGCGGAGATTGCACGAGTACCGGGCAGAATTGGGCGCTGGGGACATCTACGCGCTGCGGCGGATCACGCCCGAGGACCGGGGGAAGGCATGGGGGGTGGATTGAGAACCGGCGGCCAGGCGGAGAGCGGTCGAGTGCCTGGCACCGAATCCACCAAGGAAAAAGAGGGGAGCAAAAGGCAAATGCTCACGCCAAGCCGCCAAGTCCCTAAGGGAAGAACGGTGAGGGGCGAGTGGTGAGTTGAAGCCTGCTCGATAGCCCCCGCAGCCGTTGAAAAAGGAAGTCCGCAGATGGCGCAGATTTCCGCAGATCGAGGAAAACCGTGGACTTCGCCTCGTGCCTAGTCAAAGGCGTTCGCTTTTGCTAGGGTCCGTGCGTGATGATTTTCCATTCTTCCCTTTCCCGGCTACTTCTCGCCGTTGTTTGTCTGCTCGTCCCTCCCGTCGCCGGGGCGGAACCCTTCTCTGGCGACCTCGGCGAGGGCGCCGCGCTGTTTTTGCCCGAGGGAATGACGCCGGAGGATTATCCGGTGTCCATTGCGCTGGCCGCCCCTCCGAAGACCACCGGCCCCCTCCCCGCCGGGTGGACGATCAAACCGGAGTTCTCGCAGGCCGACGGCAAAAGCCGCGTCACCCTCACCTTGCCGCCCGGCACCAACCTCTACGGTGAGGGCGAGGTCGTCGGGCCCCTGCTGCGCAACAACACCGACACGATCTTCTGGAACACCGACAACGCTGCCTACGCGCGCGACAAAGGCCGCCGCCTCTACCAGTCGCAACCGTGGATCATGGGCGTGCGACCCGACGGCAGCACGTTCGGGCTGTTGTTCGACACGACCTTCCGCGCCGAGTTGAAGACGACGGATACGACGCTCGACTTCGTCTGCGCCGGTCCGGCGTGCCCGGTGATCGTGGTGGACCGACCGTCGCCGCAGGACGTGGTGCGCTCGCTGGGCAAATTGATCGGCACGATGCCGCTGCCGCCGCGCTGGGCGCTGGGGTATCACCAATGCCGCTTTTCCTACGAGCCGGACAGCCGGGTGCGCGAGATCGCCGACGAATTCCGCGCGCGGCGGATCCCCTGCGATGTCATCTGGATGGACATCGACTACATGGACGGTTACCGGAACTTCACTTTCGATCCAAAGAAGTTTCCTGATCCGTCGGCGACCAACGGCTACCTGCACGACCACGGCTTCCACAGCGTGTGGATGATCGACCCCGGCGTGAAGGCCGAGAAGGGTTACGGCGTGTACGATGCCGGCACGGCACAGGACGTGTGGATCAAAGCCGCCAACGGAGACGGGCCGTACGTCGGCAAGGTCTGGCCGGGCGATTGCGTATTCCCGGACTTCACGCGGCCCGAGACGCGGACGTGGTGGGCGAATCTCTACAAGGACTACATGGCGACGGGGATCGACGGGGTGTGGAACGACGCGAACGAGCCCGCCGTCATCGGCGTGCCGGACTCAACCATAGACCCCGGCGCACGGCACGCGGGCGGTGACGGGGGATTGCCGCCCGACACCGAGGCGCGTTACCACAACGTCTTCGGGTTGCTGGAGGTGCGGGCGAGCCGGGAAGGCATCCAGGCGGCGAACCCGGACAAGCGGCCTTTCGTGCTGTCTCGTGCGGGCTACCTGGGCAGCCAGCGGTACGCCGCGACCTGGACGGGCGACAACGCCTCGACCTGGGACCATCTCAAGGTATCCATCCCCATGTCGTTGAGCCTGGGTCTGGCGGGCCAGCCGATGAGCGGCCCGGACTGCGGCGGCTTCTTCGGCTCAGCCACGCCCGAACTGTGGGCACACTGGGTCGCCGTGGACGCCTTTTTTCCGTTCTGCCGGGGGCACGCCGACAAGGGCGCGCCCGCCAAGGAGCCGTGGGTGTTCGGCGAGGAGACAGAAACCGTGGCGCGCACCGCGCTGGAGCGGCGCTACCGGCTGCTGCCGTATCTCTACACACTGTTCGAGGAAAGCTCGCGCACGGGGCTGCCGGTCATGCGCCCGGTGTTTTTCGCCGATCCGAAGGACCCGGGTTTGCGCCGGGAGGAACAGGCGTTCCTGGTTGGAAGTGATCTGTTGGTCGTGCCGAAGTGGGCCAAGGATTTGCACGTGCCCCAGGGCTGGGTGGGCGTGACGCTGGTCGAGGGCGAGGACGCCGCGCCCAACCACGAATATCAGCCGGAGGTACGGCTGCGGCCAGGGGCCATCGTCCCGTTGGGCGGCATGGTGCAGAACACGAACGAGGAATCGCTTGCGCCGCTGACCTTGCTGGTGTGTCCCGACGCAAAGGGCGAGGCAACAGGTACGCTGTACGAAGACGCGGGCGATACGTACGGGTATCAGCACGGGGATTATCTGCGGACGACGTACCGCGCGCGGAAAGAGGGCGTCAAGACCGTGGTCGCTGTCGAGAGCACCGACGGCCAGCGCAAGCATGCAGCGCGGTCCGTGGTGGTGCGCGTCGTCACGCCCGAAGGCACGCACGAGGCGAAGGGAACGGACGGCGAACCCATCGAGATAATTGAACCACATGCCGTCGCTCCATGATTTGACGTTTACCCGGCTGGAAAAAACGCTGACCGCCGACGGGTTGCGCCCGGTCCACGCACGGTCGCTTTGGCGGGCGTTGTACCGTGACGGCGTGGCCGCCGCCGATGAACTCGCCGCGCACGCGGATTTTTTGCCCCCGCTGCAAAGGTGGGTCAGGAAGCACGCTTTGGCGAACGGTGAAGGGGCGGCGGGGTGGACGTTGGATCGTCCGGCGGCGGTGGACGACATTCCGAGCGGCGACGGGCTGACGCGGAAATTCCTGCTGCGGCTGGCGGACGGGCAAACCGTTGAAACCGTGCTGATGGCGTACGCCGGGCGCTTCACCGCGTGCCTGAGCACGCAGGCGGGCTGCGCGATGGGCTGCGTGTTTTGCGCGACGGGCCAGATGGGTTTCGCGCGGCATTTGCGGCCCGGCGAAATCGTCGCCCAGGTGCTCCATGCGCAACGCGCGCTGCACGCCGCCGGGCACTTGGGATTGCGCAACCTCGTGCTCATGGGCATGGGCGAACCGCTGCACAATTACGAGGGCGTGATGACCGCCCTGGACATCATCACCGACACGCGCGGGCTGAACCTCGGGCCGGGGCGTATCTCCATCAGCACGGTCGGCGTGGTGCCGGGGATCCTGCGGCTGGCAGAGGAGCGGCGACCGTATAATCTCGCCGTAAGCCTGCACGGCGCGAGCGAGGCGGAACGCGCCGCGCTGGTGCCTGCGAGCCGCCGCTGGCCGCTGGCGGAGTTGATCGCGGCGTGCCGCCGGTACGGCGCGACGACGGGACGGCGGATCTTCTTCGAGTGGACGTTGATCGCGGGCATCAACGATTCGCCGGACACGGCGCGACGGCTGGCGGCGTTGCTGACGGGGTTGGATGCGCACGTCAACCTGATCCCGCTCAATCCGACCGGCGGTTTCGGCGGGGCGGCGGCGGAAGCGGGGGAAGTCGATACGTTTCAGGATGTTTTGCAGGAAGCCGGATTTCCGTGCACGGTGCGACAGCGGCGTGGGATCGACGTGGCGGCGGGCTGCGGCCAACTGCGCGCCGAGAAGGTCAAGAAAAACGTGGCGGTGGCGGCGTGACTCACACCCTCCGTGCCCAGCGCAGCTTCGCGGAACCCGAACGCAGGTTTTCGCGGCGTTCCCGGGGGCTGGGGCGGATGACCTCGTCCGCGATGGCGGTGTAGACACCGGTGCGCAGGCCATCCTTGAAGGCTGCCTTGACGCGGCGGTCCTCGCCGGAATGGAAGGTGAGAATCGCCGCGCGTCCACCGGAAGCGAGGCAGCCGGGCAGCGTGCGCAGGAGGGTTTCCAGGGCGCTGAATTCCTCGTTGACCTCGATGCGAATGGCCTGGAAAACGCGCCGGGCCGCGTCCTCGGCATCACGCGCAGGGACGGTGGCGGCGATGGCTTGCGCCAGGGCGCGCGTGGTGGCGAAGGTGCGTCCGGCCAACGCGGGCGCGAGGCGGGCGGCGTGGGGTTCGTCGGCGTTGTCGGCGAGCGCGCGGGTGAGCGCGTCCGGGCGCACCTTCGCCAGCCACGCCGAAGCCGGGATGCCGCGCGCCGGATTCATGCGCATGTCGAGCGGACCATCCGACTTCACGGAAAACCCGCGCTCGGGTACGTCGAGCTGCATGGAGGAAACGCCGAGGTCCGCGAGGAGGAGATCTGCGCCGTCCGGACGGCAGGCGGCCACGAGCGCGGCAGTCCCGGCGAAGTTGCGGCGTTCCCAGGTGAACACGTCGAATCCGAAACCCAGCGCGCGCAGGCGGGCCTCCGTGCGCGGACCTTCAATGGGGTCGGCGTCCAGCGCGAGGAGGTGTCCGCCGGGCGTGATGCATTGGAGAATGGCCTCGGCGTGGCCGCCGTAACCGAGCGTGCAATCGACCGCGAAATCGCCGGGTTGCGGCGCGAGAATTTCCAAGATTTCCGGCAGCAGGATCGGGCGATGCGTGCCCGCCGGGGTCTTGCCTGACGCGAGGACCTTTTGCACGGTGTCGGGAAACTGGTCGGGACGATGTTCCTTGTATTTTTCGTGGAACGTGCGCGGATTCTTGCCCCGGTAACGGAGTCGACGGCGATGGGGCGCGGGGGTTGGATCGGCGGGGTCCATCAGTCCGCTTTGGCGAGCCGGTAATGGCCGATGATCTTGAACGCGAAGAGGGTATCCTCCTCGCGCGCGCCCTGGCCAATGTTGTGGATGACGAGCGGACAACCGGCGGCGTTTTTCGCGTCGGAAACGACGCCGATATGCGTGGTGCCGCCGCCGAGGTTCCAGGTCACCACGTCGCCGGGTTGGTAGTCAGCGGGCGCGGTGGTGATGGGCTGCTCCCAACCCTGGCGCTTGAAGTACGTCATCAGGTTGGGCACACGGCGGTGGTCGATGTTCGCGTCGGGCGTGCGGAGGCCCCACTGGTGCGGATAGTTGGAAAAATGCGCGGCCATGTCCTCGTGGACCGCGCGTTGCAGGTCGAACTTCTGGTCGCGCAACGCGCGGGTGACCACGTCGGTGCAGACGCCGGTGGTGAGCGGCACGTCGCCGCCGGGATAGGCGAGGAGGCGGTATTCGGGGTCGTAGCCGACCGTGACGCCGAGTTGTTTGCGCGCCGCCGTGACGATCTGGGCGCGGTCCAGGCGGACGGGGTCTGCCGAGGCCGAGGACGGCAGGTGGAACGCCGTCAGGCAGCAGAGGGAGGGTAGAAGGAGGCGGAGCTTCACGGGTGGATCAGTTTGGACTCGGCTTGGGCAGCGGTCAACGCGGCGGAGATCAAGATTGCGCCGGGGAGTGCCGTGGTGTAAGCCGCTCGCATCATGTCCACCGAAGAACGACTCCGCTATTTTCTGCGCGTCCAGCGCGCCGATGGCCTGACGCGCCGACCGGGCGGCATCGAAATGGCGCTGGACGGCGGCGAGCGGCTGCGCGTGGAGGTGCTGCGCGCCGATGTGCTGCGGCTCAAGATCAGCCGCGGGGGTGGGTTCGACGAACGTCCATCGTGCGCGGTGGTCGAAGGCGCGGCGGAAGCGCTTGGAGGTGGGCGGGATTTCGTGGTCGAGGAAAACGCGGAAGCCGTCCGCGTCATCACGGCGGAACTGACGTTGACCATCGGGAAAGCGCCGTTCCGGCTCGACTCGCATCGCGTCGACGGCAGCATGATCTTCGAGACGGCGATTGACCCCGACGGCGCGCCTTGGACCTACGCCGCGCTCAACGACCAATGGACCGTCTCGCGGCGTTGCGGGCCGTCGGATTCGTTCTATGGCCTCGGGGAAAAGACGGGACGGTTCGACCGGAAGGGGCGGGATTTCGAATTGTGGAACACCGACGTGCTCAACCCGAACACGAACGGCGAATACCGCGCCAAGTTTCCCGGCGGCGACCCGCGCGGCGACCAGAAAAGCACGGTGTTCGATCCGTACTATGTTTCTATCCCGTTCTTTTATCATCAACCCAGCGACCGGGGCGCGGTGGCGGGGTTCTTTTTCGACAACAAGCGGCGGGCGCGGGTGGAGTTTTCCAACCCGAATAAGTATCAAATTCACTTTCACGGCGGCCAGTACACGGAGTACGTTTTTGCCGGACCGCGGATGCCGGACATTCTCCGGGCTTACACCGCGCTGACGGGACGGATGCTGCCGCCACCGATCTGGGCGCTGGGGCATCACCAATGCCGCTGGTTTCCGTACACACAGGATACGCTGGAGGCGCTGGGCGCGGAGTACCGGGAGCGCGCGCTGCCGTGCGACGTGCTCTGGCTCGACATCGACTACATGGACGAGTACCGCGTGTTCACCTGGAACCGGCAGATTTTTCCAGAGCCGGAGGCCATGCTGGCGCGGCTGCGGGAGACGGGGTTTCGCGTCATCACGATCATCGACCCTGGCGTGAAGTTCGAGCCGGGTTACCCAATTTTTGACCAAGCTACCGGGGGCGACCTGCTGTGCCGCACGCCGGGTGGATCGATCTACGTCGGGCAGGTCTGGCCGGGGCGGACGGCGTTCCCGGATTTTTCACTGGAAGAGACGCGCCAGTGGTGGGGGCGGCTCAACGCCGAACACGTGCGCAGCGGGTTGGCGGGCATCTGGAACGACATGAACGAACCGGCCACGGGCGACATCCCCGCCGACGCGATGAGTTTCGCGCGCGGGACCGCGTTGCACGATCATTTTCACAACGAATACGCGACGCTCATGGCGATGGGCACCGTCGAGGGGCTGCTCGCGGCGATGCCCAACCTGCGCACTTTCGTGCTGACGCGCGCCGGGTCGCCAGGCATCCAGCGCTACGCCGCGAACTGGCTGGGCGACAACTGCTCGCGCTGGGAACACCTTTGGCTGAGCATCCCAATGGCGGCGGGGTTCGGCGTGAGCGGGCAACCCTTCGTCGGGGCGGACGTGGGCGGGTTCATCGAGAACACGCACCTGGAGTTGCTCGTGCGCTGGTATCAGTACGGGGCACTGACGCCGTTCTTCCGCAACCACAACTGCGCCAATCAGCACGACCAGTATCCGTGGACGTTTGGCGCAGCAGTGGAGGATCTTTGCCGCGAGGCTATTGAACTACGCTACCGGCTGATGCCTTATCTCTATTCCGCATTCATGGAGGCGGCGGAAACCGGCGCGCCCGTGCAGCGTCCGCTGCTTTTCGAGTATCAAGACGACCTCGCCGCACGGCACGTTGACGATCAGTTTTTGCTCGGGCGTGACTTGATGGTCGCGCCGGTGTACCAACCAGGGCAGACCGCGCGCAACGTGTACCTACCTGCCGGGACGTGGCATGGGCGCGACGGCGCAACGATTCAAGGGCCGCGCTGGATCACCGCCGACGCGCCGTTGGAAGCCATCCCCATTTACGCGCGGGGCGGCAGCGTGATCGCAATGTGGCCGGAAGCGCCACAGTCAACGATGGGTTATTATCCTAAGTTTATCGTGTTGCACGTATTTTTGCCCGGCGAGGACGGCGAGACGCGCTCGGTGCTGCACGAGGACGATGGGATCACGTTCGGGAGGAAGGACGGAGCGTTTTACCGGACGGAATTTGCGTTGCAGAGGGCAGGCGGAGAAATCACTTTGACGGCGACCGTGACGGGCAATGGGTACGCGGAGTTCGCGCGGACGGAGTTCCGGGTAGTTTTCTACGGCGGGGTCAAAGGGGAAGTGATGGTGGACGGGGAGGCACGGCGGATGGATAACGAGGCAGTCATCGTGCCGAATCGTGGGGGTGATTTTATGGTGCGGGCGACCGTTGCCACGGAGGTGATTCCGGGCGCTCGGCGCGGATTTTCTTACGCCCCTGCCGGGGCTAACGCCAGCGCCGTAAATTCTGCTGGTACCGCCGGAGTTAGAGCCGAAGCCCAGAACCTGTGACGGAAGTTGCATGCGTATCTTAGTCCTTCAACTCAAACGCATCGGCGACCTGGTGCTGACCACCCCGGCGCTGCACGCGTTGAAGGCGGCGGGGCACGAGGTAACGCTCGTGGCGACGGGGGCGTCCGCGACATTGCTGCCGCTGTTAGGCGATAGCGTAGACGAGGGATGGATTTACCCAGGACGGGAAGGAAAAAGTGCCGTTTGGCAGAGGCTATGGCACGGGGCATTCGATGCGTGCGTCGATTACACCGGGCGCGACCGGTCCGCGCTGATGACACTGGTTTCGCACGCGGGGATGCGGATCACGGCGGACGCGCTGCTGCGGCGCGGGGGTTGGCGGCGGTGGTGTTATAGCCATGTCGTGCATGCGCCCGTGCGGTCGCGGCACACCGTTGATCACTATCTGGAATTCCTCGCGCCGGTGGGATTGGGGCCGGGGGCGGCAGACAAAGCGCCCGCCCTACAACCAGCAAGGCCTGACGGCCCTCTACGGACCGCTGGGACAGCCGTCCCTATTTTGAGTCTGCCCGTCGAGGTCGAAGCCGAGGCGGCCAGGGCGCTGGCAGAGGCCGGGGTAGGCACGGCGGAAGAATTTATCGTGATCCATCCCGGCAGCGCGCGTTCGGAAAAATACTGGGTCGCGGAACGCTGGGCCGAGGTGGTCGAGTTTTGCCAAAGCACGCTAGGAGGGCGGTGCGTGCTGACCGGTGGCCGGGGTGACCCCTACGAGGACGCCCATCTGGGCGCGCTCCGCGCCGCACTGGCGGCGCGCGGGCAGAAGTGCGCAGATCTCGCGGGTTGCCTCGACCTTCCTACGCTGGCCGCCGTGCTGGCGCGCGCGGCGTTAGTGGTGGGCGTCGATTCCGGCCCGATGCATCTGGCGGCGGCGTGGCAACGGCCACAGATCGTGTTGTTCGGACCGACGAACCCCTTCCACTGGCGGCCCCGGCACCCGGCGGCCTACGTGCTCTGCGCGGGCCACGGCGACGGACCGCTGCAAGGTTTCGTCGAACGCAGCTCCGGGGGAAAAATGGAGCAAATCTCGACTCGGGCGGTAATCGGCTGTATAGGAGAAGGCTTCAAGATTTAAGTCTCCATCTTCAAGGAAGGTTCAAGATTCAAGGCGGAAATCAGTTTTTCAGATTGCCGCCCGTTGTATTCCCATGCTGAACGAAGATAAACCGATCATCGCTTCCCCCACCCTCGCCGCACCTGTGCCCGATGCGGTTTCGGTGGTCGCGCCGATGACTGAGCCGCAAAACCCCTCGCTCACTGCCGCCGCCGCCGACGCCGGGGTGACAAAGAAAGACAAGGTCAGTTGGCGGGAAACCGTGGAATTTTTCGTCAAGATCAGCGCGTACCTGAAGCCGTACAAAACCCGCTTCATCATCGGCGAGGTCGCGGGCATCGCGTTCGCATTGTGCAACGCAGCGCTGCCACTGTTGACCAAGACGGTGCTCGATTTCGCCCCGGCCAAACCCGGCAGCCTCGCCAGCCACGCGCCCCACCCCGCCAACGGCGGGAGCGGCGGCATGAACGGGCTTTTTCATCACTTGGCCGCCGGTCCCGGGGGGATCGTCGTCATCTGCGCAGCCATTCCTGCGCTGATGCTGTTGCGCGGCATCTTCGACTACATCAGCAACTATTTCGTGGCTTGGACGAGCCTCAAAGTGCTCGGCGACATGCGGCGGCAGGTGTTCGCACACATCAGCTCACAGTCGCTCCAGTTTTTCCTCCAAAACCGGTCGGGCAACCTCATCAGCCGCGTGGCCAACGACACGCGCGTGACCCAGCAGGCGCTCGGGTTCATCGGCACGGACCTGATCAAGCAACCCGTGTGCATCATCGCGGGCGTCATCACGCTGCTGAATCTCGACGCGCGGTTCACGCTGATGTCGCTCGTGCTCTTTCCGCTGTGCATCCTGCCGGTGTCGATCTACGGGCGGCGCATCCGCAAGAGCGGTCGCAAGGAGGAGGAACAAGCGGGTTTGATGACCGTCATTTTGCAGGAGACGTTCGCGGGCATCCGGGTCATCAAATCGTTCGCGCGCGAGGATTATCAGGTCGAGCAGTTCGACGAGGCCAACCACGCGCAGTTTCTCAACGGCATCCGCGTACGCAAGGCGATGGAAATCGTCAGTCCAATGGTGGAGGTCGTGGCGGCGATGGGCGTGGGGCTGGCGTTGCTCTATCTGCATTACACCGGCATCGGGTTGAGCAATTTCTTCGGGTTGGCGATGGCGCTGTTCTTCCTGTACGCGCCGGTTAAGCAGATGAGCCGGATGCACATGCAGATTCAGAAATGCCAGGCCGCGACGGCCAACATTTTCGCGTTGCTCGCGCTCAAGCCGACCGTGCAGGACGCGCCTGACGCCAGGCTGCTGGCACGTTGCGAAGGCGAGGTGCGGTTCGAGAACCTGACGTTCCAATACGAGAACTCCCCCGCCCCGGCGTTGAACTATTTCAACCTGCGCATCAAGGCGGGCAAGACCGTGGCGCTGGTGGGCGAGAGCGGCGCGGGCAAGAGTACCGTGCTGTCGCTGCTGCAACGGTTTTACGACCCGGCGTCGGGCAGTGTATTGATCGACGGCCAGGACGTCCGCACGCTGACGCAGCGGTCATTGCGCGAGCAGATCGGCGTCGTCACGCAGGACACGTTCCTGTTTCACGAAAGCATCTACGATAACATTCGCTATGGCCGCCTGGAAGCGACCGCCGAGGAGATCTACGAGGCCGCCCGGCAGGCGTACATCCACGACTTCATCTTGACGTTGCCCGAGGGCTACCAGACGAAGGTGGGCGACAAGGGCTGCCGACTTTCCGGTGGGCAGCAGCAGCGGTTGTCCATCGCGCGGGCGTTGTTGAAGAACGCACCGATCCTGTTGCTCGACGAGGCGACGAGCGCGCTGGACAGCGAGAGCGAACGCATGATCCAAAACGCGCTGGAACGGTTGTCGGCAGGCAAAACGGTGATCGCCATCGCGCACCGGCTATCGACGATTCTCAAGGCGGATACGATCATCGTGATGGATGCCGGGCAGATCGTGGAAAAGGGCAAGCACGCTTATCTGTACGCCAAGGAAGGGCGATACCGGCGGCTGTACGATTTGCAGTTCGACCACGAAGCGCATTTGCAGGAGATGTCCGTCGGCGTGGCGGTCAATCCGGCGACCGGGGATGAAGTGATGCACCCGATGTCGGTGCCGGTGGTTTCCGGACGGTAGGACGGGCCGCGCGACCAAAGGCCAAGCGGATGCGCGCTAGTGCGCCACGGTGACTGCCGCGTGCGGCAGACGCTTGAGGATCTTCGCGCGATCCTTCGGCAACTGACCCGAGAGACGCACGATAGCCTGCGCCGGGTCGGCCTCGGTATTGTGCTCACCGGTGACGCCTAGCAGACGACTCAACTCGCGCTCGAAGTGCAGCATCGCGCGGCGCGACGGCTCGTTCTTGTCGAGATGGTCCAATGCCCGCCGCAGCAGGTCGTAAATCTCCGGGACGGGATGCTCGAACTCAGTGGTCATTTCCACCAACTCGACGAAATATGCCGCCATTTGCGTACGTTCGTACTGCATCCGGAGTCCCTCGCGCGAATCGCGCACCGCTACCTCGCGCAGACCGTGCAACTCGCTCTGGCGGCTGCGCGAAAAATTGATTTCCGCCGCAAAGAAAAGGTCCAGCCGCCCGGCAAAGGGACTTTTGGGCCGCCGGGCACCCTTGGCGACGGTTTTGAGCTTGCCGTGCTCCTCGGTAAACCAAGAGATGATGAGGCTGCTTTCGGTCAGTTTGATCTTGCGTAGCAGGATGGCGGAGGCGGTTTCCACGGGGGAGGTTGGGAACGACCACGCAAACCGCGTGGGGAACGTTCTTTAGCCTACACCAAGAGCCCTCCGAAGTACAGGGGCAGGAAGCGGTTTTCGGAGCGAAGCGTGGATCGTTACCTCCGGGTGTGACGGGTTGTTTTGCGGCGCAGCCGCCTAGGCCCAATGACGCGTCAATCCGGACGACCGGGCCGCTGCGCGGCGCTGTTTGCCATCGCGCCCGGAGGTCGCGATCCACCTATTGCAGCCAGAAGCCATAGGCTTGGAGCACGATCACCTTGCCACCGACGAAATCCCAGTCCTTTTGGTAAGAAAACATGCACTTTTTTTGATCATAGACCATCTCCCGCGGCGCTTCGGGATGGTTCGGGTCGTAGATGTAGTAGCGGATGATTCCCTCGGCCTTGTCCTTGGCAGTGGCTGGCCGGTGGCCATAAATGAGAACCGCGTGGTTGATGCTCAGCTTCGGATAGGTCGTCAGGTACGCGACGAACAAATCGTTGTGCGAGAGCACGTCTTCCAGCGTGCGCTGGGTGCGCTCCTGCTCGGACGGGCCATTCCACCAGAACCAAAACATGCGGTAGTTGCCGGGCCGGACGTAGGTAGACAACCCGCCGCCGACCCGCTGCTGGAGGACGAACGGCTTTGCTTGGCTCAACGCGTAAAGGTTGGCGTAGCCGGGGATCACGACACGTCGGTCGGACGGCAGCGGCGCACGCCAGGCGGCCCGGCGGTTGATCCGGTGGACCAGCTTCTCCAAGGTCGCGTCGTCGGGCGGCGGCAGGGCCGGATCGAAACGCGCAAACTTGCGGAATTGCTCCGTCGAACGGCACATCGCAAAGCAGTGCAGCGTGAACGCTGGGGCCTTCTCCCCGGCGGCGAGGTGCCGCTTCTCGGCGTAGCCGTGCGGGTAGATGTACACCGTCTGGTTGGCGAACGAATATGTGTCCTGCCCGAAGCGCAACGGCGGCCCCGGTACGGTCACGCGCGCCGCCGATGTCGCCGCCCCCACCACCAGACCAACGATGGCCAAGCAGATTGCCAGCGCGCCCGGTTTACGCATGGATGGCGCGCTTCTCGACAGCCAACGCCGCTTCCTTGACCGCTTCACTTAACGTGGGATGGGCGTGCACGGTGCGTGCGAGATCCTCCGAACTGCCGCCGAATTCCATCACCGAGACGGCCTCCTGAATCAGCTCGCTGGCCGCCGGACAGATGACGTGCGCGCCGAGCAGGCGGTCGGTCTTCGCGTCGGCCACGAGCTTGACGAAGCCGTCCGCGCTGTCGCTGGCCAGGGCACGACCGTTAGCCCGGAAGGGGAACTTACCGACGTTGACGGCGATGCCCTTTTCCTGGGCCAGATCCTCGCTCAGGCCGACGCTGGCGACCTCGGGATGGGTGTAAATGACCCCGGGTATCGTGTCGTAATTGACGTGCCCGGCTTTGCCCGCGATCAGCTCGACGCAGGCGATGCCCTCCTCCTCAGCCTTGTGCGCTAGCATCGGCCCGGCGATCACGTCGCCGATGGCGTAGATCCCCGGCACGTTTGTGCGGAAATGCGTGTCCACCTTTACACGCTTACGTTCGTCCAGCGCCAAACCTAGTTCCTCGGCCACGGCGCTGCCCAGCGCGGCCTTGCGGCCCACGGCGACGAGCACCTTGTCGGCCTCCAAGGCGACGGGCTTGCCGTCCTTGCCAGTGGCCTGCACGGTCGCCTTGCCGTCCTTGATCTGGATGTTTTCGACCTTGGTTTCGAGGTGGAAAATGAGGCCTTCCTTAGTCAGTGATTTTTGCAGTTCCTTGGCCATTTCGAGGTCAAACCCCGGCGCGATGCGCGGGAGAAACTCGACCACCGTCACCTGCGTGCCGAGCCGAGCCCAGACCGAGCCGAGTTCCAGCCCGATGGCCCCCCCGCCGATGACGATCATCTTTTCCGGCACGCGGTCGAAGGACAGCGCCTCGGTGCTCGTGACGCTCGTCCGGCCGTCGACGGGCATGTTGGGCAGGTCGATGGGCACGCTGCCGGTGGCGAGGACGATGTGCTTGGCCTGCAAATCCTCGGTCTTGCCGTCCGCCGCCCGGACGCTGACCTGGCCCGCGGCCGTGATGCGGCCTTCGCCCTGAAAGACGGTCACGCCGTTCTTTTTCATCAGGAACGCCACGCCGCCGGTCAGTTGGGAGACGGTCTTGTCCTTGCGCTTGAGCATGGTCGGCAGGTCAAGTTTAACCTCGCCGAGCACGACGCCGTGGGCGGCGGCCTCATGTTTGGAAAACGCGAAATGGTGGCTCGAATTGAGCAGCGCCTTGCTTGGGATACAGCCGATGCGCAGGCAGGTGCCGCCGAGGGCTTTTTCTTTTTCGATGATGGCGGTCTTAAGGCCAAGTTGGGCCGCCCGGATCGCCGCGACGTAGCCACCGGGACCTGCGCCGATGACGATGAGATCAAATTCCGACATGGGGATGTTTTGTGGGGGAAACCTAACCCAAAACCATCCGTTTGGAAAGGGCGATGCTGCCGCCAAAAGCGCTAACCGGCGCGCAGCCTTCGCCACGCGCCGGTCGGGATTAGCTAACGATGCCGGGACGCCACTAGGGGTTGCCGCCGTTGACGCTCGTCACGGGCGACACAAACAGCGACACCGCGTTGATCGCACCGCCGTCCAAGGATGGATAGGTGTCGGTGACGGTGAGTGTCCAGGTGCCGTTGGCGTTGGCGGGCAGGATGCCGTTGAAGGTCGCCAGAGCACCCGAGGGCTTGTACGTGCCGACGAAGGGTGCGGAGGCAGCCGTGATCGCTGTGGCCGCCGCGTCGTCCAGGGTGGTCCGGCTGCTGTCCGGGGTGGCGGCGCTGCCGAAGTTGGCGCCCGAGCCGCCCGCCCCGCCGAAGAGGGCCACGTTGGTGCCGTCCGGCGCGGTGAGGGCAAACGTCAGGTCGCTGTCGTAGGTGTGCGTGATATAGAAGGACACCGTCACCTTGCCAACCACGCCCGTCAGGCCGCTGACCGTGATCGGCACGGGCAAGACAATGTTGGTAGTGCCCGTGGCCGGGATTGTGATGGGCGAACCCGTGTAGTCGAAGCGCTGGGCGGTGCCCACGCCCGAGCCTGTCGCCACCTTGAAGGGCAGCGTGAAGGACTTGCGGCCCGCCGTGACGGTCAGCACGAAGTTGATGGGCGTGCCCGCCTGGAAGTTGGGCGACGTGGTGAACACGAACGGCGTCAGGTTCGACGCCGTAGCACCGCCCGCCACCGAGCCGTAGCTGGCGTTGGGGGTGCCGACCGTCACGCCCGGCGTGGTCGTGGAGAGGCGCGCGGCGACGCTCGGAGCGTTGTTACCGCTGACGTTCTGGATGGCCACCGCCAAGTTGTTGGTCTCGTTGAAGTCCACGCCGCCGTTGCCGTTGCCGCCGCTGACCGTCGAGGACGTGTAGACCAGCCCGATGCTGGAGGTCTGGCTGCTGAGGATGTTGACCGGGCGCAGGATGCCGTAGCCGGTGTCGTTTTCGACACCTGCTCCCTTAATGTCCAGGGCGGTGCTCGTCAGGGCGGTGAACATCTGCGCTTGCGTCAGGCCAGGGCGGAACGACTTGAGCAGCGCGGCCACGGCGGCGGCGTGCGGGGCGGCGGCGCTGGTGCCGTAAAACGGCGCGAAGCCGGGCACCGAGGTCGTCACGCCGTCGGGGGCGGTGATGACCGGATACAACTGGGTCGCGCCACCGCCGGTGGCGATGAGGAAATTGTTGGCCGTGACAGGGTTGCCGTCCGAGTTGAAGAACTTCCGGGCAGGACCGTCGGAAGAGAAGGTCTCCGTCGCCTGGCTGGCGGTGTAGGAGTTCGGGAAGGGTCCGTTAGGCGCGCCGGTCGTGAAGGCCCCGGCGGCAGGCACCGCCGCCGTCGCATAAGCGGTGTTGACCCCGCGGCTGGCGGCGGAATGGCCGCGCGCGAAGCCGTTGGTGCTGTACTGCGGCGTCAGCGTGCCGCGGCCCGTCGTCAGGTACAACGCGCGGGGTGCGGCGACGCCAGCCTTGACGACGACGATGCGCGAACCCGAAGTCAGCGTGGTGTTCTCGTAGGCGTCCTGGGTGCCGTTTTGAGTGGTCGTGCTGCTGGTGGTCACGGACGTGCCAGCGGCGTTCAGCCGGAACACGTCGTAATCATTGGTGGACGCACCGTTCGGGTCGGCCCAGAAGAGGCTTAAGCTCAAGCTGGAGCCGCCGGTGCAAGTGTTGAAAAGCTGCGGCGCTGCAGCGGTGCCGAAGTTGTGCACGCGGTAAGCCTTGGTCCCGGGCGCGGGCAGCGTGGAGTCGCCGCCATCCAGGAAGTCGCCGACCCAGGTGCCGCTGGTGCCGTCCGTCTTGTTGCCGGAATTACCCGCGCTGGCGAAGTAGAGCGCGCCGCTGTCCATCACGTCGTCAACCGCCTGGGCGATGGGACCGTCCTGGAACGGCGTCTCGTTGCCATAGCGGATGTCATCCACGATGATGTCGCAACTGTAGGTATTGCGCAGGATGCGGATATTGTTCGCAAAGTTGGCCGGCGTTGAATTCGCCGTGGCAAAGAAAAGCTGCGCACCGGGGATGATATCGTTGATGATTTCCAGCATCGCCAAGCCTTCGTCCGCGCCCGTGCCGTTCTGGCCGGGCACGACGGTGACCTGGTTGGCTCCGAGGTTGCCGTTGGCGATGGAATTGGCGATGCCGGCGGCGGTCGCGCTGTCCGAGAGCACGCCGATCTTCACCGCGCCCGCGTTGAGCGCGAACGCCGAGCGAGCCGTGTCGGCGGCCAAGGCGCGGTCGCCCTCAGTAGTCACGCTGCCGGTGTCGATTTCCATCCGGGGCGGCTGGCCGATGAAACGCACGCTGGCCTCTGCTGCAAGGGTTTCGAGGCTTTCGACGGGCATGGTGGCCAAGAGGCCGCCCGCGCCGGGAATGGCTTCGAGCACCGCGCCGCCGAGTTCCTCGACCTTGATGCTGGCGGCCTTCTGGTCGTAGGTGCGCACGTCCACGATGACACGGCGATCCTTCTTGGAAATGTCCGACTGCGTGCGGTCGCGGGTGACCTTGAACTTGAGGTCGGGCACCTTGCTGAAAAGCGCGTCGCCGCGCTTGGCCTTGGCCGCGTAGATCAACTGCGAATCCATCTTCTGCTGGGCCGGCGTGCGGCTTTCCTTGTCGGCGAGCAGGGTAGCGATCTGCGCGGACGCGTCGTCGCTGATACCGTCGATGTGCGGCTTCTTGGCGGCCTTGGACTGGGCAAAGGCCCCCTGCGCGAGCAGGACGCTGCCAGCGAGGGCCGGGAGCAGGCGGAACGTGGAACGGAGCGGGAGTCGGATCATAAAGTCGTCGGGAGTAAAAAGTCGTTCAGGGACGAGGTTGCGGGCCAGGCCGGAAACGCGGCCCATTACTTTGCCCCGCAGTCCCTAGTAAAAATCCGCCTGGCCTGTCAACAAGGATCGAAAAAAGTTTCTGAGAATTTTAGCTTGCCACCGGACTGGCAACCTTCTAAACCCCGGGGCAGGTATGCCTATCCGGACTTCATCCTTTGCCGTTTGCACGCTCGCGGGCGCGCTTGCCCTCACCGTTGGTCAACCGGCGCGCGCCGCCGTGGTCAGCGTCGCCACCCCGGCGGACATCGTGGTGGCCACCACGCCGCTGGCGGACCCGGGCGTCAACGTGCTTTGGGACGTGAATGGCGATGGGATCAACGATTTCAACTTCAGCTTCCGCCAGCCGCAGGTCAACGGCGACGTGGACTGGCAGGCGAACGTGTTTCCGCTCAACAACAACCGCATCATCGGCGCGTTCAATGCCACCGGCGACGTGTTCAACCCGACGGCGCTGACCCTCGGCACGGGCATCGACAGCACGAGCACCTTCGCGGGCGCGGCCCCAGTGCAAGGCGTCTTGGGCGAGATCTACGCCGGGACCGCGGGTGGGCAGTTCACGACGGCGGGCCGGTACCTCGGCTTCAGCCTTCAGGTGGGGACGAACACCTATTATGGCTGGATGGGTCTCCAGACGCTACGCAGCACCGGCGGCGGCACCCCGGGGATCGACTTCGTGACGGCGGCGTACAACAACACCGCCGGTGGGGGGGTCAACGCCGGGCAGGTGCCCGAACCGGCAACGTGGACGCTGCTCGGCCTGGGCGTGGCCGGGGCGGCGGTGGCACGCCTGCGCCGAAGGGCCGCGTGACCTTTTCGCCACGGGTGACGAGATTTGAGGGATGATCGCAGCGCGCGGTCATCCCTCGTTCGCTTTTGGGAGGCGTGTTTCGTCAGGCGGCGACCGCCGTGGTTGCGATGCGACGGCTCGTGGGCCGGAGAAAGTAGGAACCGGCCAGGATCAGCAACGCCACCAACGGGGCAGCTGCCTGCGGTCCGTCGCCGGAAGCGAGGTGGGAAACGACCGCGCTAGTGTATGTAAACATGAACCCGGCGTAAGCCCATTCCTTGAGCACTGGCCGCCCGGGTGCCAGCAGCGCCAACACGCCCAACACGTACCAGGTTCCCAGGATGTACATGAAGTAAGGCGGATAACCGAGGCGCGCGGTACCCGCAACCGCCTCGGGGCGGCTGGTGAGCGCCATGAAGGCGGAGAGGAGGGTCATGGCCGCGATCAGGCCGGTGCAGATCCAGTAGGTGAGGGTTTTGGCGTTCATAAAACAGCTAATTCAGCGGGTAGTTTGCACTAGATAGCGGGGTGGTATTTACCTCGGCATTACTTCAGAATGTGGGGCAACGGACCCCGTGGCCGCCGCGTCCCGGCCACGGGGTCCGTTGCCCCACATTCTCTGGTCACCGGAGCAACGCTCGGTCTAACACCACCACTTTCTGCCTTCGGCATACCCAGCCCCCAATCGCGCGCTCGTGCACAGCTAGACTTCTAGTAATAACCGGCTCGGGTCCTCGATGCAATCCTTGACGCGCACCAGCGCCGTGACCGCTTCCTTGCCGTCCACGACGCGGTGGTCGTAGCTGAGCGCTAGGTACATCATCGGGCGGATGACCACCTGACCGTCCACCGCCACCGGGCGCTGGACGATGTTGTGCATGCCGAGGATGCCGCTCTGCGGCGGGTTGAGGATCGGCGTGGAGAGCAGCGAACCGTAGGTGCCGCCGTTGGAGATCGTGAAGACGCCGCCGGTCAGGTCGTCGAGGCCAATCTTGCCCTCACGCGCCTTGACGGCGTAGCCCGTGATGTCTTTTTCGAGCTGGGCGAAACTCTTGGTGTCGCAGTCGCGGAGCACCGGTACGATGAGACCTTTCTCCGTGCCTACCGCCACGCCGATGTCGTAATAGTGATTTTGCACGAACTCCTCGCCGTCCATCTGGCCGTTGAGCGACGGGACGGATTTCAGGGCCTCGACCGCCGCCTTGATGAAAAACGACATGAAGCCGAGCTTGACGCCGTGTTTCTTGGTGAAGGCGTCCTGCAGCTTGGAGCGTAGGGCCATGACGCCGCTCATGTCGCACTCGTTGAAGGTCGTCAGGATGGCGGCGGTCTGCTGCGCCATGACGAGCTGCGCGGCGATCTTGCGACGCAACGGGGAGAGTTTCTTGCGGGTGGTGCGGCCTTCGGGCGCGGCGGGTTTCGCGGTCTGGACCGCCGGAGCAGGCAACGCGGCAGCGGGGGCCGTCGAGGGTACGGATGGACCTTTTTCAAGATGGGCGAGCACGTCGCCCTTAGTCAGACGCCCGCCTTTGCCCGTCCCGCCGGTGATCTCTTCAGGAGAGACGTGTTCTTCTGCCATCAAGCGCCGCACCGCAGGCGAAAGCGGTAGATCCGTCCCCCCCCCGCCCTGGGCCGAAGCCGCTTCGCCCAAATTCTCCGCCTTGGCTGCCGTACCGGTCTGCGGGGCGGGGTCGGGCGAAGGGGCGGCCTTGTTGGGCGCGGGCGACGCTTCCGTGCCGGCGGGCTGGGCGGCAGCGGTGGCCCCTTCCTCGATGGTAGCCACGATTTGGCCGATTTTAACCTCGTCACCCTCCTTGGCCTGCAGAGTCACGCGCCCGGTGGCGGCGGCGACGATTTCCGTGGAAACCTTGTCGGTTTCAAGCGTCAGGAGCGGTTCGTTGGCCTGGACCTGATCGCCGTCCTTTTTGTGCCAGGCCGCGATGATGCCGCTAGAAATAGACTCGCCGACCGAGGGGATTTTGACTTCGATACTCATGAGGTAAAGGGGATAGGGCACCAAACAAGAGGAAGGGGTTGCCTTCAAGCGTTTGTTTCGGCATCAACCAAGGAATGAAGACGCACATCGCCCTGCTGCGCAGCGTCAACGTCGGCGGCAATGGCGGAATTGCGGACGTTTGTAGAGACGCTTGGCTTTCAGGATGTGCGCACCGTGTTACAGAGCGGTAACCTCGTGTTCCGAAGCGAAGGGAAGCGCGACGATGCCGCTTTGGAAACGTTGCTGGAGGACGAAGCTCTCAAACGCCTGGGACTGCGCACGACGTTTCTCGTGCGTTCCGCTGAAGAATGGTCGGAGGTCATGGCGCGCAACCCATTTCTCGAGATGGCTCAAGACGATCCCAGCCATTTGGTCGTGATGTTTTTGCGAGAACCGTCAACCCCGGAGACGATCGAGAACCTGCAGGCTGTCGTGGTTGGTGAGGAACGGATTTATCTTGATGGCAGGCAGCTTTACGTCGCGTTTCCAGCGGGGAACGGCGACTCAAAGTTGGCAGCGGTTATGATGGGCGCGAAGTTCAGCCGATTCGCCACCGGGCGGAATTGGAACACCGTGAGCAAGTTGGACGCGCTAGCAACGACGTGAATGCCAACTTTTTTGACGCGGTGAAGTAATCCCACACAAAGTTCACGAAGTTCAACGGGACAAAAAATTCTGAAACCGCTCACAGTGAGGTAAAACTTGTTTTGCCATCATGATCTCGAACGACTTTTGATTTTGGCTTTCGTGCGTAGATCAGCCAGCCAAGAGGACAGCTTGATGGCTTGTTTAGCTGGGTCTGTCTCCACTTGATAGAGCATGGCTTGCATGGTGATTTCTTCCGCCGTGAATCGTTGGTAATCCTCCAGCGAGGCTCCTTCACTACGTAATTTTCGTGTGAACCGCTCAGAGTCACCGCCAAAGTCTTGGCTGATCGTCCGTTGCACCGCTTCATCCACCAGATTTGGCGGCAGAATGTACGATTTCTTCCGAAATTCCCGCAGGATCAGCGCGCGGTTTACATCGTCGGACACACCACTCTTGAAGGTACGCCAATGATAAACCGGCGCGCCATCCAAGGTGGCAACCTCAACTCGCGCATTCTGACCCGCCAGCGCGGTGGCACCTGTGAGACACCACGTCGCCGCGATGAGGAGAACGAGCTTGTACATCGGGCAAGCCTAGCCCGCGAACGTTTCAGCCACGAGTTCCTTTTGCTCGCGGTCGTGGACCGTCTTCGCGCCGACCGCCGGGCTGGCGCTGGCGTTGCGGCCCGCATAGGCCAGTTTCGCGCCCGCCGGGATGTGCTCCGACAGCAGGGGTGCGACGTAGCTCCACGCACCCATGTTTTGCGACTCCTCCTGGCACCAGACCCATTTTGCCGCCTTCGCGTAGGATTTGAGGAGTTCCTTCACGCGCTTGGCGTGCAGCGGGTAAAGCTGTTCGAGGCGGATGATCGCCGTGTCGTCGACCTTGTTCGCGTCGCGGAACTTCAGCAGGTCGTAATACACCTTGCCGGAGCAGAAGATCACTCGCCGGGCCTTGGCTGCGCCTACCGGGGCTGGCGTTTCCAAAATCTCCGAGAAACCGGCCTTGGTGAAATCGTCTGCCTGCGACACCGCCGCCTCCGAGCGCAGCAGGCTCTTGGGCGTCATGATGACCAGCGGCTTGACGAAATCGCGCATCATCTGACGGCGCAGGACGTGAAAATACTGCGCGGGCGTCGTCAGGTTGCAGACTTGGATGTTGTCCTCAGCGCAGGATTGCAGAAAACGCTCCACGCGCCCGCTGGAATGCTCCGGCCCCTGCCCCTCGTAGCCGTGCGGCAGAAGCAGCACGATGCCGCTCGGGCGCTGCCACTTCGATTCGGAAGAGACGATGAATTGGTCGATGATCGTCTGCGCGCCGTTCACGAAGTCGCCGAACTGCGCTTCCCACAGGCAGAGCATCGCCGGGTAGTCCAGCGAGTAGCCGTAATCAAAACCCAACACCGCCGCCTCGCTCAAAGGCGAGTTGTACACGCAAAAGCGCGCTTGCCCCTCGGCAAGGTTGTTGAGCGGGATGTAACGCTCGCGGTCCTCGGCGTCGTACAGGACACTCATGCGCTGGCTGAACGTGCCCCGGCGGCTGTCCTGGCCGCTCAGGCGCACGGGCTTGCCGTCGAGCAGGAGCGAGCCGAACGCCAGCGCCTCGGCGAACGACCAATCATAGGGGCCGCCTGCCTTGAAGATTTGTTCCCGGCGGTCCAGCAGGGTCCGCTTCTGCTTGGGCAGGATCTGGAAGCCATCCGGGATGTGCGTCAGCGCCGTGGCCACCTTGGCGAGTGTGTCCGGCGTAATCGCTGTGTTGACCGGCGCATGGGAATAGGGCGGCTGGAAGATGGCCGACGAACCGGCAAACACCTTTTTCGATCCTGAACCTTGGTCGGAGGCAGCGGTTTTGACGGCCGTCAGCGCGGTTTCGCACTCCGCCTCGTATCGCTTGAGCAGGGCGTCCGCTTCCTCCTTGGAAACGCGGCCTTCCTTGGCCAATTTCTCGCCGTAGAGCGTCGCGGCGCTGGGCTGCTTGACAATCTTGGCGTACATGTCCGGCTGGGTGTACACCGGCTCGTCGCCCTCGTTGTGGCCGTAGCGCCGGTAGCAGTACATGTCGATGACGACATCGCGCCCGAACGTCTGGCGGAACTCGGCGGCCAGCGCGCCCACGAAGCAAACGGCCTCGGGGTCGTCGCCGTTGACGTGGAACACCGGGGCATCGATCATCTTCGCCACGTCCGTGCAGTAGAGCGACGAGCGCGAGTCCGCCGGGAGCGTCGTGAAGCCGATCTGGTTGTTGATGACGAGATGGATCGTCCCGCCCGTGCGGTAACCGGCGAGTTGCGACATGTTGAGCGTCTCGGCCACGATGCCCTGGCCGATGAACGCCGCGTCGCCGTGGATAAGCAGCGGAAGCACCTGCTTGCGCTCCTTCGTGTCGCCTAAAATGCGCTGGCGCGCGCGGGTCTTGCCCTCCACCACGGCGTTGACAAATTCCAGGTGGCTCGGGTTGCTGGCCAAGCGGACCTCGACGGTCTGCCCCTCGCCGATTTCGCGCTTCGTCTCGTAGCCGAGGTGGTACTTCACGTCGCCGTCGCCGTTGGTGAGGTTGGGCGTGTAGTTCTCACTGAACTCGGTGAAGATCATCTCCACCGGCTTCTTCATGAAGTTGGCCAGGACGTTGAGTCGTCCGCGGTGGGCCATGCCCATGACGATCTCCTTGATCCCGAGGCCGGGGCAGCGGGCGAGAACGGTTTCCAGCAGCGGCATGAGCGTCTCGCCGCCTTCCAGCGAGAAGCGTTTTTGGCCGACGTAACGGGTGTGCAGGAAGCGCTCGAAAGCCTCGGCGCTCAGCAGGTGGTCGAGGATGTCACGTTGCACGGCGGCGTCCGGCGCGGGGGTTTCCGGCCAGGCTTCGATGCGGTCGCGGACCCAGTTGCGCACCTTGGCATTCTGGATGTGCATGAACTCCGCGCCGATCTTGCCCGCGTAGATTTTCTGCAACAGGGCGACGAGGTCGCGCAGGCGCATGGATTTGCCCCCCATGAAAAAGCGCGAGGCGACGGTCTGGTCGAGGTCGGCTTCGGAGAAGCCGAGAGCTTCGAGGGTTAGGAGTGGCTGTTCCGGGCGCGGGCTGGCCAGGGGGTCGAGCTGGGCGAGGGTGTGGCCAAGCTGGCGGTAGGCCATGACCATATCGTCGGCACGGGCTTCTAGGCGGGACGCGGCGGCGTTGGTTTCGGTAGCGGCCGCTGCCACCGAGGCTGGGCCGGAAGATTTGTCGCCGGTTTTCGGTGGCGTGGCGCAACCAAGGGAAAATCCCTCGAAAAAAGCCGCCCACTTGTCATCGACGGAAGCCGGATCTAACTGCCACTTGGCGTAATATTCTTCGATTAGGGCGGCGTTCCAGTGGTTGGCGGAGGACGGTCTCATGGTCGGGCCTTCGGCGCGTGACGAGGACGGGGGAGACGGGGTTGAGGATGATAGGACGTGATCAGCGCAAAAGGGAAACGAAGATAAGGTCTGGCCCTTGACAAATCAAGTCCCGCCCACAGGGTTTTCGCGCCATGCGCCTACTCTCCATCCTGCTCGTTGCCGTTGTTTGCTTCGTTTCGCGCACGTCCGTCTTCGGGCAGGAGTCGGGGGACAAACCGCAGATTGAAAGCGTGCTGGCCAAGCAGTCTGCCGCCTGGAACCGGGGCGATATCGACGCTTTTATGGACGGGTATGCCAAGACGGACGGGCTGCGGTTCGCGTCGGGCGGCACCGTGACCCACGGCTGGCAGCAGACGCTGGAGCGGTATCGTCAGCATTACCCGGATCGTGCAACGATGGGCGCACTGACGTTCTCGGAGCTGGACGTGAACGTGCTGTCGGCGGACGCGGCGCTGGTGTTCGGGCGGTGGCGGCTCAAAACCGACAAAGGCGAGCCAAACGGGCTGTTCACGCTGCTTTTCCGCAAGGCCGACGGGGCTTGGAAGATCGCGGCGGACCACACGTCGGCGGCAGCGGAGAAGTAGCAAGCGATAAGGAAGCGACGAAGGTGAATGGCGACCTCGGAGTGCGCCTGCGGCGTGAGTCAGGGTAGGCCTCGGGAGAGGTTTCAAGACCTGGCTGCCATCTGCTGACGCCATTCTTCATAGGCGTAGGGCGAAATTTCCGAGGGCTTGATCTCGCTGCGTCCACCCCAGAAAACGTTCGTATACGATATCGGGATGCCGCAGGCGCGCAGGTGGTCGTCGATGGCCGCCTTATGCCCCAGGAGCCGGTCTTTCTCCGTGCCGTGGGCGACCGCCATGATGTTGACGTTACCGAACTGCGGGCCTCCCTCGCGCCAATAGCAATGGGTCAGAATCTCGTGGCGGCCCACCTCCCCGCCCGCTTCGATCTCCCGGCCCGCCGGGACCGCCCAGTGGAACAGGCCATTGAACCGCGTGACGCGCACGCCAGTTTCGCTCGGCTTGACGTGCTCCAAAAAGGTCGAAAACCGCCCGATGAGTTTGCGGGATTCCAGGGCTTTCGCCACGGCGCAAAACTCGTCAAAACTCACCCCGGCCTCACGGGCACGGGCGATCCAGGGCGATTCCTCGTGGATCTCTTCGGGTGCGAGTTCGCGCTTGAGCACCAGGAGCACCTGCCACTCGCGGGCGTCGAGTTCGACGGCCTCCACGCGCGTGATTTCGGCGGGTTGAGTGGCCCGCGCGCCGGGTTCGATGGTCTTGCGCCGGACATGGCCGACACCCAGCACAAAGATGCCCTTGGCGGGCATCAGGATGAACTGTTCCGCGCCAACGAGGCGGGTAAGCAATTCACCGTGTTCCTGGAGGGAAAAGCCGCGCGGCACCTTGAGCGTGGTCCAGAGCTTATAGTCCGACCCGGCGGTGGCGGTGTCCGTCGAGCGCAGGACGACGTGGCCGCTGAAGGGATCTTGCTTGGACATGAAGTCGAAAGCGGCTTCCAGGCGGTCGGGCGAGACCTTCCAGGCGACGAGCGCGCCGGAGGCGAGGTTGGTGGCGAGGAGGGTCTGGCGCACGCGGCGGATTGTCCCGGCGCGGAGCATGGCGCGGACCCGGTCGAGCACGTCGGCCAATGGGACGCCGCAGCGGCGGGCGATCTCCTGAAACGGCTCGGGCACGAACCCGGCGATCTTGTCCTCGCTGACGGCGAGGATGCGCGCGTTGAGCGGTTCGTTGTGTTCGACGGGCAGGGCGGTCGGGGCGGCGGGTGCGGGATCTAAAACGGTGGCGTCCACGCCCGGAACATCCCGTATCTTGTGGCAGGCGCACACGTTTTATTTGACGACCCGCGCAAACTCGCTTAGAAATGGCGGACTCAAACGCGTCGGCCCCTCGGCCCGGACGCGCGGAGAAGCACCCGTAGCTCAATTGGATAGAGCATCTGACTACGGATCAGAAGGTTTGAAGTTCGAGTCTTCACGGGTGCATTGCTTGGCTTAGAGATTCGCGCGGCGACGCTGCCGGGCAGGTACACCTATCTCGTCATGCGTGCGCCGTCGCCCGTGAGGAGCCTTTCACCTCGTCCTGCGCGGCCAGCTCAATGTGTTGCCGGGTGACCGCCCACGCCTTGGCCCTTGCCGCTGAATCGCTTCCAGAGCGAGGGGCAGTCATTGAGGTCGTGGGCGACGGCCGTACCGTGCTGCTTGGCGGTCATCTTACCCATCGAAGGATCGTATTAGCGATCTTCGACGACGTGCTATCGCCGCCGGGATTGGTGATACGTTGGTCGGAGCCGGGGAGGTTCGAGCGGTGAGCAAATCGGTTCATCCTTCGGTCGACTTCACAGCGGCGGCGGCGTTTTTCCCGGCGCTGGTGGAGTTGCAGCCAGCACGAACGTCACCTGCAAACCCGTGGGCGTGAGGTTGCGTACGGCCACTTTGCCGCCGCACGCCTCCACGCAACTCTTGACGATGGCCAACCCTAGCCCCGCGCCGCCGGTCTCGCGTGTGCGGGCGGTTTCGGGCCGGAAAAACGGCTCGAACAAGCGGTCCAATTCTTCCGGCGGAACGCCCGGCCCCCGGTCGGCCACTTGGAGCGTCACCACCTTCGCGCCTTCGGCGTCGACCCCGTCGCCCGCCGTGATGACCACCGGCCCCACGTGTCCGGCGTAACGCACGGCGTTCCGCACCGTGTTGGCCAGCGCGCGGACGAGCAACTCAGGGTCGGCGCAGACATACAAGTCCTCGGGCACGGCCACCACGACCTGCCCGCCCGCTGCCTCGCGCGAGACCGACTGGTCCACCAGATCCTCCAATCGCACCGATGCCAGCGCGACGCCAGGCACGCGCAACCCGGCCTTGGCGAAGGCCAGCAGATCTTGGACAAGCGTGGACGTGTAGCGCACGTCTTCGAGCGCTTGCGCGATGTAGCGGTCGCGGCTCTCCGGCGGCGGATGCTGTTCAAGGATGCTTAGCGCCATCTCCATTCGCGCCAACGGCGAGAGCAGTTCGTGGGCAGTGTCGCCCAAGAAGCGCTTTTGGCCGTGCGCGGCCTCTTCGAGCCGCGCACCCATGTGCGCCAGCGCGCGGCTCAGCCGCCCGAGTTCGTCGCCGCGGCGGCTGGTATGAGCGGGCCGGAAGCTGCCTTGCGCCACGGCTTCGGCCGTGTGCATCATCCGCCCGAGCGAACCGATCACGCCGGTCACAAAAGGCAGCCAGATCAACACCGAAACCACGACGAGTCCCCCCGCGAAGCCCAGCCACGGGTAATAATCGAACAGCAACCCGCCGCCACGCAGCGAATCCGACGCGAACACCAGCGTGACCGAGGGCGAAAGATTTGTCGAACCCGGCGTCTCCATCTCCCCGAGATGAACGCCGATCCAATAACGGCCCGGCTCGCCTACGCGCAGGATAAATTTGTCGTGCGTCCCCACCGCGCTTGTCCCCATCCCGCGCCTTGGCACGCTTTGCTCCCGGCGCGGCCCGGGCGGCTCGGGCGGCCCGGGCGGTGGTTCGCCGTCCATCCCCAGCCCGTCGAAAAACGGTCCATCCCCATCGAAGTCATCCGGCGGCGGCTCATTGCGCCTCGGTTCGCCGCGCCGCGCCGGCTGCGGCCCCCGCCCCGTTGCAGAGTCTCCATCCCGGCCCACCGGCGGGCCGTGATGGCGGCGCTCGTGCTGCACGATTTGTGTCTGAACGGCCCCGGGCAGCACCTTGAGGTCGCCGCCGAGAAGAGTCCCAGCGTCGCGGAACCAACCGGTTTGCACCCCCGCCCCGCGCCACCGTCCTGCCATACCTTCCAACAGCTCGCCCCACTGGCTTTTGGGTTGGTTGTAGAGTTGCGCCGCCAGCGGCCCCGCGATGGCTTCCAGCCGGTCGCCCGTCGGCCCGGCGATGAGCGCGTTGAGATCCAGATGGAGTTGCGCGCGCAAAAAAACAAAGATGGCGGCGCTGAGCACCAGCAAGTTCACGAAAAACCAGAACAGGATTTTCCAGCGCAGGGAAAACGTGGTGCGGACGGCCTCCATCGGTGGTTCCAAGTGATCGGGCAGTTACTTCCAGACAGATCAGTATGCCGTTTCTCTGCTTTGCTTTCTGCCTTCTGCCTTCTCAGACCGTGGTGTTCGGGTCCAACAGCATGTAGCCCGCCGAACGGATCGTGCGGATAAAGCGCGGCGACTTCGGGTCGTCACCCAGCTTCTTGCGCAGCGTGGACATTTGCACATCAATCGCGCGGTCGAACACTTCGTACTCACGCTCGCGGATCTCTGCCAGCAAGTGATCACGCGTCTTCACGCGTCCCTTCGCCTTAGCCAGCGACAGCAGGATTTCGAATTCGCCCGGCGTCAGGTTCAGCACCTCGCCGTCGAGTACGACCTTGCGCGCCTCGGGGATAATGCGCAGCTCGGCGATGACGATTTCCTTCAGCGGCGCGTCGCCCGGCTGTACGCTGGCCGCGACGGCCACGCGCCGGGTGACGGCGTGCAGCCGCGCGAGTAGCTGGCGCGAAGACGCGCCCTTGGGCAGATAATCATCCGCGCCGATCTCCAGTCCGACGATCTGGTCCGCCTCGTCGCCGCGCGCCGTGAGCATCAGCACCGGCACTTGGCTGCGCTGGCGGATGCGCCGCAGCACCTCGAAGCCGTCGATGCCCGGCAGCATGACATCTAGGATAACCGCCTGCCACGGCTCGCCGTTGAGCGCGGTCTCCACGCCGGTCGGACCCGTGTGCGCCGCGCTAACGGTGTACCCGAACGCGGCGAGGTAGTCGGTCGTCAAACCGCAAAACGCCCGGTCGTCGTCGATGATCAGGATTTTCAACGGACCGCCCGCCGAGGAGTGCTGAGGGGCTGGATTCATGGAGTTGCGCAAGAGCATAATCAGTCCAAACCCAAAGGAGGAAGGCTCCTCACAAAACTTTTACATCTTTCCGTTTCATCAACATCAGATTTTTACATTTGGGCTGTCTATTGATCTCGAAAGCAGCCAACCGCCGACCAAACCCAAATCCGACGTTCACCATGAAGCCTTCTCCAATCCTCGCCGCCGTCCTTCTCACCGCCGGGTCATTCTTTGCCGTCCCAGCGGTCGCCTCCGCTCTGACCACAACGCCCGCCCTCACGGAAGGTCCGTACTACACGTTTTCTTCGCAAAACCAGGTCGTCCAAAGCGGAAGCAGCTACTACGATTCCCACTTTTTCACCACTGAGGGCACCGACAATGACCTGACCCACATTGCCAGTTCCGGTGCCCAATGCACCGGCACGCTCTTCCTGCTCTCGGGCACGCTGGTCAACACGTCCGGTGCGGCGATTAACGGCGCGACCATCGAGCTTTGGGAGGCCGACAACAACGGCATATACAACTACGCTTCCAGCGGCAGCGGCACGAACAATTACGCCGGGCGCGACAAACTTTTCCAAGGTTACGGCAAGGCCACCACGGACGGCACGGGTGCCTGGAGTTTCCGCACGATCAAGCCGGGCAAGTACGTCGGGCGCGTGCGGCATTTTCACTTCAAGGTGGTCGTGGGCGGTTCGACGTTACTGACCAGTCAGTTCGTGTTCAGCGAGGATAGTGCCAGTTTTTCGAGTGACGGCGTGGTCGCGCCACTGGTCAGTGCGGGCACGATCAGCTCGGTCACCCTGACGCCGACCACCGGCACGGACAGCAGCGGCAACTCGGCGCTGCTCGCCTCCAAGCAGATCGTGATCAACTACGCGGTGACCACCGCGACCGCACCGACCATCACCATGCAGCCTGCTTCTGAAACGGTTGCTCTCGGCGCGAGCGCGCGGTTCTCCGTGGTGGCGGCGGGCAGCGGCACGCTCTCCTACCAATGGTACAAGGGTTACACCGCCATCTCTGGCGCGACGGGGGCGACCTACACGATTGCCTCTGCCGCAGCGGACAGCGCGGGCAGCTACGATGTGGTCGTCACCAACAGCGTCGGCTCCGTGACCAGTTCCACCGCCACGCTGACCGTCGAAGGTTCGGCCTCCATGCCTATCGTCAACGTCCGGGCCGGAGGCGACGCCACGATCCAGGCGGGCGTCGAAAACGGCAAGGTCGTCTTCACCCGCTCGGGCGGCGACACGGCCAGCGCATTGCAGGTGTACTTCAAGGTCAAGGGCAGCGCGTCCGAGGGGACGGACTACGCGGAAAGCGGCGGCGGCTCGCTGGGTGAGTCGATCACCTTCGCCGCCGGGACGGTCAAGCTCAAGGTCAAGCTCGTCGGTGTCAGTGACGGCGTGTCCGGCGGCAGCAAGTCGGTCGTAGTAAAGCTGCTCGACAGCCCGACGGGTGGCTACGTGCTGGGCGAATCCGCCAAAGCCAAGCTGACGCTCGTGGACAATGATTGATCACCGTTTTACCACCTGCTCAATCCCTTGAATACCAGCAGGCGCGCCCGGACCAATCCGGGCGCGCCGCTTTGTGTAAAATAAGGAATCCCGGTGCATTCAGTGGTGCGAATCGGGCCCACGCACATGAGCGCTTCTTCCAAACCCCTCGCCATCGTTACCGGTGCCTCCAGCGGCATCGGTTTTGAGCTCGCCAAGCAATTTGCCCAAAACGGCTTCGACCTTTGCATCGTCTCCAACAGCGCGGCCATCCACACCGCCGCGAAGGACATTGAGGCGCTGGGCGCGCAGGTGTCGGCGTTCGAGGCCGATCTGGCGACGTTTAATGGCGTCCACGAGTTCTACAACCAGGTCAGCGAGGGGGGCCGTCCGGTGGAGGCTGCCACGCTCAATGCGGGCGTCGGTGTGGCGGGCGCTTCGTCGGACCCGACGATGAAACCGACCTGCGCGAGGAGATCAACATGATCGAGTTGAACTGCGTTTCGACGGTCCATCTTGCCAAGCACCTCGTACGCGACATGAAGGCACAAGGACGCGGCAAGTTACTGTTCACGGCATCCATCGCCAGCACGACGCCGACGCCATTCGAGGCGGTGTACGGCGCGACGAAGGCGTTTGTGATGTCTTTCGCGGAGGCGCTGCGCAGTGAACTCAAGGACACGGGAATCACGATCACGGCGCTTCAGCCCGGAGCGACGGACACCAATTTCTTTCATCGCGCGGGCATGGACGACACCAAGGTGGCCGAACGTGCTAAAAGCAACAACCCGGCGGACGTGGCCAAGGAGGGTTTCGAGGCGCTAATGGCGGGCAAGGACAGCTTGGTAGGTTCAACCACGTTGATGACGAAGGTGCAGGGCGCACTCAACGAGGTTTTGCCGGAGGCACTTAAAGCCGGGCAACACCGGGGCGAGTCCGAGCCGGGATCAGCGAGCAAATAATCGGTTAACCGCAAGGTAGAGATGGCTGTCCCCAGCCGTCTCTTACTTCGCCCTGCCGGGCGGCGGGGCGGCGGGCTTTGCCGGGGCAGCCACGTTGCCCGGCAACGGTTTGGCCGCCGCCCCCGCAGGCGGAGCCGAATGCGGTGTCCCCGAAGCTGCATTGTTCACAAAATACGCGTACGGACTCCCGTAACCGAATCCGCCATCGTCATAATAACCACCGATGTTACCGCTGTTCGGCGCGCTGACCGACAACGCGGCCTGACTGTCGTCCCTCGCCTGCGCCACTTCTTGGACTGCGGCGACGCGTTCCTTTTGTTCTTCCTTCCGGTCCGCGATATCCTTGGCCGTTGCCTCGGCTGCCTCGCGCACGAACTTGTCATGTGCCGTCTGCTCGGCCTGGATGTACGCGGCCACCTTGGCCTGGTTGGCCTCGTCCTTTTGCCGGGCGGCGGCGGCCACGTCCAGATCGTTCGTCAACAACCCGGGTCCAACCTCCACCTGGGCCTCATCGTCGCCCACCACGAGCGTCTGCGAGGCAGGATGCGCCTCCACGAACTGCACCTTGCGCCCCGGCTCGAACCCGATAACCCCACTCGGCGTCTTGGCCGAAACATAGCGCAGCAGATAGAAAGTGCCGCGCGGCGCGAGGTGCCGCCCGTCGTTGTCGTTGGACGTGGGCAATCCCGCCGACTTTGCAGCAGCGTCGAGTGTTGCCTGCGGGGTCTGGCTCTCGCCCGCCGGGACGTTACCCTGGGCAACGACGTTCGACGATGACCCGAACCCGTAGATCGCGGCACCGGCCAGCAGCAGGCTCAACCATCGGGGGCAAAACTTTCTGGAAGGGATTTTCATGACAGGGATGATTCGCTCGGCGGCTGGCCAAAGGCTGTACTCCCCCGAGGCAGGTAGGAACCGTAGTCTGCCGGATTTGACTCCGTCTGGTACGATTGTTGCATCTAATTGCCACGTACCTTTGACCGACGCGATGTACCATCCATTCCATCCCAACCGCCGCCGTCATCCTGCCCCATTTCTGGCCATCGCGGTCGCCGCCGCGCTGGCCTGCTCATCCGCCTCCGGCGCGAGCCTCTACCAAGATGGCGCGGGCGCGCGTGCCATGAGCCTGGGGGGCGCGGGAGCCACCGTGGCCGACGATCCGCTCAGCGCCCTGTTCGACAACCCCGCCGCGCTCGCCGATCTCCGCCGCCCCGTGGCCCAGTTAGGCGCGGACGGCGGCCTCGTCACCGGCTCGTTCAGCAACCGCGCCAACCGCGGGGCAGACTTAGAGAGCTTCGGGGCCATCGGTGAATTCGCGCTCGTTGTCCCCGCCGGACCGTTCCGATTTGCCTTGGGCATCAACCCCGACATCGCCGCGCGCGTACGCGGCCATTACACCGACACCCCCGGCGGCGCGGACGGCGCGACGAGTTACGGCTATTGCCGCAACGAATCCTCCATCGTCCTGTTACGCAGTGGATTTGGGACGAGTTACCAAATCCTCCCCAACTTATCCGTGGGCGCGACCGTCGGCCTGCTCTACAACCGCAACGAACTCCACACCCCCTACGTTTTCCAATCTCAGCCCGTGCTCCGCACCGCCAAAACGCTGCTGGACCTGGACTCGGACGGCCTCGGCTGGAACCTCCAGGGCGGCCTGCGATGGCGGCCCATCAAACCCCTCTCCCTGAACGTCGTGTACACCAGCCGCAGCCGCGTCGAGACGCACGGGCGCGCGGTCGGCAACGCGGGCGTACAACTGGCCAACCTGGGCTTGGGCGCGGCGCAACGCGAATTTGCCTACGACGCGCAGGTGACCAACGACTTCCCGCAACAGGTCAGCGCGGGCGCGGCCTGGGACGGCTTTCCCGGCTGGACGTTCACTGCCCAGTTCGACTGGCTCAACTGGTCCGACGCGTTCGACACCCTGCCCGTGCGCCTGACCCGCGGCAGCAACGCCGACCTCAACAGCCTCGTCGGCTCCCGCCGGCTCAACGACGACACGCCGCTCGACTGGCGGGACCAATACGTGGGCCGCTTTGGGGTGGAGCGCACCTTGGGCGAACACTGGGCGATCCGCGCCGGTTATTCCTATGGTAACAACCCCGTCCCCGACGGCACCCTCACGCCGCTGACCGCCGCCATCACCGAACACCTCCTGAGCGCCGGGGTCGGCTTCCACCGGGGACACTTCCGGGTGGACGGCGCTTACCAATGGCACCTCCCGGCGGCGGGTCACGTCGGCCGCAGCGGCCTAGCGGCGGGCGAATACTCTGACAGCGTAACGGCGATTTCAGTCCACGCCGTCAACGTGAGCGCGAGCGTCGAATTTTGAAGACTCCCGTTCGCCCCTCCGCAACTTTCCGGCCCGGCGTGCGGTTGGGATCAGGCAGGTTCTCTCCGCCATAAACTGCCTCCCAAAGATCTGCCGTCACCTCCCCGCGCGCCGACGCCGAAGCGTCACCGGGCTGCCGGAGCTGGTCTACCCTCGGGCGACACCACCAGCGGCGGACGCTTCGCAGCGCCCTTGACTGCGAAGTGCCACCACTCGTTGCGCAGGCCCTCGAACCCGGAATCGCCCATCGCGGCCTGGAGCAGGTGCAGGTGCCTCGCCGCCTTCGGGTCGTTCCCCTCGTAGATCGCGCTCGCTTCCGGCGCGAACACGTCGAACCCGCTGGGCATCGTCACCTCCCGCCCGAGCAGATCAACCAGCGTGGCGTCCACGGCCAGCCCCTGCGTGTGGAACGAGCCGCCGCCTTCGGCGGGGTTGGCCACGAAGCCGCGTCCGGCCCAGCGGCGGTAGAGGATCGCCTGGGCCTCGGCCGGACGGTAGGCGTCCCAGATTTTAAGCCGGTAGCCCCATTCGTGCAGCTTCCGTTGGGCAAGGTGCAGCCGTAGCGCCGTCTCGGGCCGCGTCAGGCAGGGGAAATCCGCCGGGTAAACCGCCGCACCCACGCAGTTGCGCGCCGTGGCGTAGCGCAGCTCGACCACGATGGTCCGGTCGTACTTTTGGATATCCACCAGTTGTCCGGCAGCGACCAACGCGCGCCACGGTGCCGGGTCATCCGCCGCCCACCCGCCGACGCCGGGCCACCCGAGACAGATGGCCAGGACACCGAGGTACCAACCTCGGCGCGGATATCTCCGCGCGAAACGTCCACCCGGCCCGCGCTCCTCCTTCCCACCCGTCCGTTGTCGCTGTTGATCCAAGACTCCTTTTTCGGGATCGTCCACCGGTTTGTCAATCACGCGGATGGTGGGATGTAACGCTTCCCTTTGTAGGGCGACGGGCTCCGTTGCCGTCTCGTTGCTCCACGGCAAGCGGGCCGCTTGCCCTCCACCGCCTGACCCCACGCCTGGAGACGATCAACGACCAGGGTCCGGGTTCCCGGCCACCAATTGCCTCTCTTCCGGGAGCAGCCGCTCGCGGGGGATCGCCGCCGCGATCCGATTGGACTCCGCCTCGAACCCCGTCGCCCAGAGCACCGCCGCCCGCACCGCCTGAAAACGCGGCTGGGTTTGGAACGCCTCGGCCTGAACGTCTTTCAACGCGTCCAGCGCCGTCAGCGCGTGCCCGAGCTTCAACTCCGCCAGCGCGAGCGTGACACGATGCGGCAGGCTCGCCGGTTCGGCGCGGATCAGTTCGCGGGCCGCGTCGCGGTCGGCGGTGAGGTCTTCGCCGAGTAGCGCGCCGAGGTACGCTTCGTCGTTGCGCACGGCGGCATCCTGCGGCCACAACGCCCGCATGGCCTTGACGACCTCGCGCGCGTCCCGGGTTTTGCCTTGCACCTCCAGGCTGCCTAGCAGCGCCTCGTGCGCCGGGCGGCCCTCGGGGGTGGCTTTGACCGCCGCACGGAACGCCGCCTCCGCCGTGCCGGCCGCCCCGTCAGACTGCGCGTAGCGACCCAGGTTGAGCAGCGCGTCCGCGTTGGTCCCGGCGGCGCGCAGGGCCGCCTCCCAGTGCACACCGGCACCTTCCGGCTGGCGGAGCTGCGTCGCGCAGCGCGCCAGGTACATCTGCTCGACCACCGGGTCCAGCGTGAACCGCTGCCCTTCAATCGCCCGCTTGATGTCCGTCCAACGGCCCAGCGCGCCCAGTCCGTCGAGATACAGCAGGTACAACGCGCGGCTGCCGACGGCACGCTCGGGCGTGATCACGTCCAGCAGGCGGGCATAATCCTGCTGGGCGTACAGCCACGAGCCCAGCGCGGCCAGTTCCTCGTTGTTCTTGGACGCGGCGTAGCGCCCGGTTACCTCCCGCAGCAACTCCTCGCGCCGCTCCGGCTGCGCGACCATGCGCGCCTGGACCGCGACGAACTGCTGCACCGTCCCGGCCCGAGGGTGTTGCTCGACCCGCGCGGCCAGGTCCAGCAAATCCTGCGGCGAGGTCGCGGGCACGGCCTGCCGGCGCTCGCGCGATTGGACGATCTCCTGCGAGGTGCGTTTGAGCAGGATCAAAAGCGCTTCGAGCGATTCCGGCGACCGACCGCCGTCCGCCAAGGCGCGCAGGCTGACCTCGCCGCGCTGGCGCTCGCCGGGGGAGTTGACGAGCAGGAGCATCAGGGCGGCGTTGAAGTGCTGCCGCTCGGTGACAGGTGGCGACGGGTTGTCCAGCAGGCGTTTGGCCAGGGGCACGACGGCGGCGGCGTCCCGTCCGCGCGCGGCGATCTGCATCTTCAGGTGCCAATCCGTCGGGGTGCCCTCCGCGCCCCCGGGCCACGCCAGCGCGAGCCGTTTATCCGCTCCGGCCGGGTCGCCGGTCAGCAACAGGTCCAACGCATAGTCACGCTGCTCGTCGCGGGTCAGGGGACGGATTTTCTCGATCTCCTTCCAGAACATGAGGGCCTCGCGGCCATGCTCGACGCGCGTCAGCAAGACCGCCGTGACGCGCATCACCTCGGGGTCGTTGTGGCGCAGGCTCAGGGCGTCCTGCACCTTGGCGAACGCCCCGTCGCCGTCACCCGCCTCCAGCCGCCGCCACGCCTCCGCCGCGAGCCGCCGCGCCTGCCAGCCTTTGACGGCGTGGACCGCCGGATGCACGCCCCAGACGACGAGCGGAATCAGCACGGCTGCCAGCCCGGCCCACACGATGAGCAGCCGCCGCCGCCGCTGCTGGCCGATTTCCTCGGGCGTGGCGAGGTCGTGGTCGTCCTTCGGGGCGGCGGGGGGAGTGGCGGGGGAACGGCCAAAGAAGGACATGGGGAAGAAGATTCAAGCTGCAAGCACCAGGCTCCAAACAAAGCGTAAGGTTCCAGCTCCGGGGGGCGGGTGTCGAGGAGAGAGTGAAAGAGGACGGACTTCAGTGGAGTCGCCGCAAGGGGTGAGGACGATTGGGAATCAAGCCGGGTCGGGGCGCCTTGCCCACCGGTCGGGGCGTCTTGCCCACCGGTCGGGGCGTCTTGCCCACCGGTCGGGATGGCAATTTTACCGGTCGGGACACTATTTCTACCGGTCGGGACACTATTTCTACCGGTCGGGACGGCAATTCTACCGGTCGGGACGGCATCCTCTCAGCGCTAAACGTCATTCCGACCAAGCCAAATGCCGTCCCGCCCGGGCCAAACATCATCCTTTCTGCCTTCTGCCGGCTGCCATCCCGCCGACCCGCTTGTATTTAGCATCCAGCATCTCCCATTCACGCCTTGGGCTTGACGATCTGCCCGAGGACCCGCCCGCACACGAGCCGCGCCGCCTCGGCGTCGGCGGCACCGGTGACCACGAGTTCCAGCGTCTGCTGCCCCTGGTTGCGCTGGCCCAGCCGCACGGCGGTAAACCGGCTCACGCCAACGGCGGCGGCGGGCAGTTCGTAGCCGGTCTGGTCCTGCCAGACGACGTAAAACACGTAGAGCGGCTGTTCGTGCAGCCGGAACTCGTAAGCATGGACGGGCAGCGTGAACCCGCCCGGCGCGGGCACCGGCGCGACGCCCAAATCCTGTACCTGCCGCAGCCCGGCGGCGGGCAAACAGGCCGTGGGCTGGTGCATGACGGCGAGCACGGTCGAGGTCCGGCCCGGCTCCCATCGGAAGAAGAACCCGGTGCAGTCGGCGGCGGGCTGACCGGTCGAGTGCCAGCGCGTTTCCAGGCCCAGGTCATAGCGCAGAAGGCTGCGGCTGACATCGTCCACGTTGAGCCGACGGAAACCCGGCTCGTGCTCGGGGAAGGCCACGGTCCAGGTCGGCTGCGGCGTCCGGCCCCGTTCGTGGAGCCGGTACCAGGCTTCGGTGCCGAGTTCGGTCGCCGCCAACCACGCCAGCGCCGCCGCGCACGCCGCGACCGGTACGGCCCGTCCGGCGTGCGCGCGCGCCGGGACGGTGGCAGCCTCGTCGCCGGACCCGCGCTTGCCCTCCAAACGTCCGTTCAGGATCAACAACCCCACGAACACGATCACCAGCACGGAAATACCCGCCGCGTCGTGGTATTTGTCCAGGGTGGCGGCCCCGTGTTGCGCCGCCAGCCAGACCAGCAGCGAACTGCGAAACACGTTGGCCGCCATCGCCACGGCGATCCCCCCGCCGAGCAAGGCCGCGCGCCGCGTCCAAGAAAGCCGCGAGAGTTCCCCCAGGAATAGTCCCGCCATGAGCACCGTTTGCAGCGAGCGGATGCCGCTGCACGCCTCGTTGACGCCGACTAGCTGCCCGCGCACGCGGATGAGGTTTCCCTGTTGCTCCGCCGGAACACCGAGCACGCCCATCAGGTCGGCGGCGATCCCCGCAACGCCGCGCTGCAGCCCTTGGACGATGGTCTGCTCGGGGCCGCTGGGCCATGGTAGCGCGAGGAGCAAAAACGCCGTTGGAAACAGGAAATGCCTGGCCCAGGGCCGTCCCCCGCTCCAGCCCGCCGCCGCCAGCGTCAGGGCCGCCAGCAGCCCGGCGTGCGCCCAGGAGAGCAGCCGCCAGTCGCCGTTCGGTTCCTCGCTCAGCCGCACGGGCCACAGCAGCGCGAGGCTGATCCCCGCCCCCACCAGCCAAGGTAGCGCCGCCGAGCCGCGCGGCGGCGCAGGTTCCGGGCGGTCACGCCAGCGTAGCCAGCCGAGCAAGGCGGCCAGCGGCGGCACGAACCAACCGTACGCGTACTGGTCATTGACGCTCCAATCGACCCGCAGGCGGTTCCACAACACGAGCCAGGCCGCGAGCAGCACGACGCCCGGCCACCAGTCTCCCCGGCTGGCGGGCACGACGGTGGCGACCGGCGGCAGCGGTTCTGGCAGGGTGGTTTTCGTAGGGGAAGTGTACCGGGCGTGCGCCGCGGAGTAAACGACGGAGGAAAAAATTTCCGGGCGCGTATCGGAGTGGTAGGGCAACGGGTCCCGGCGCCGACGTGTCCACCCACGGCCAGCGGGCCGCTTGTCCCACGATCTCCGACCACCCAACCGACTATGGCCGGAAGTCTGACGATCCACGCATATCTGCTTTACTCAACGTCGGCTTCTGTCTTGAATCCCTCCCCACCCATGCCTGGAGCATCTTTCACCGGACGACTCGTCGCCCTCGGCCTGCTGGCCGCGGCCACGCTGCTCGCCGCGCCAGCCGCACGTGCCCAGGTAGCCAATGCCACGCCCCCCCCCGCCGAGCCCGCCCTGCCCGTCGACCCGACAGCTCCGACCACCACGACCTCCCCCCTCACGCCGGGTAGCCCTGGCATCTCGCTCATCCCCACCGCGCCGCTGCTCCCGCCGGATGCCCGTCCCACCGAGCCTGCGATGCCGACCGACCGCGTCGGCGCGCTGCCGCGCGGCTCGTCCCTGGAACCTTTCCCCACGCCCGCGCCCAATCCCGCCGCGTCCCCGGCGGTCCCCGTCCCTACGGTCAACGACATCGGGACCACTCGCCGCTTCCAGTACAACGTCGGCCTCACGCTTGGCACGACCTACGACAGCAACATTTTCCTGGAACCATTCGGCACACGGAGCGACCTGTTTTTCACGATCCAGCCCACCCTTTCGCTCGGATTTGGCGGCAGTAAAGATGGCGGGGAAAGCCAAACCGTCGTGCGTTTCAGCTATTCGCCCGAGGGGCTGCTTTACGTCGAGCACCCCGACCTGAATACCATCCAGCACTTCATCACGCTGTCGGGCAGCCGCCAGTTCGCCCGGCTGACGCTCTCTGGCGCAGCGGATGTGCAAATTCTCGACAGCACCGACGTGGGCAATCCGCACCCCTATGCCGGGACCACCAACGCGGGCGCCGTCGGCAGTGACGGCATACCCATCGTCAACACCCCCAGCAGCAACGTCAACCTCGACGTGGGTCAGCGCACGCGCCTCAACCTGTATGCGCTGAGCCTGCGCGCCAATTACCTGCTTTCCGAAAAAATTTCCTACGACCTGAGCGGCCAGTACAGCCTCAGCGACTACTCTGGCCGCCTCCTCAGCTCGCAAACGCTCTCGGGCAGCGGTTTCGCCAACTATTCGCCCACCGTCAAGACCACCGCCGGTGTCGGCATCAGCGCCGGGTACACGATCTCCGATGGCACGACCCCCGACCAGACCTTCGAGCAGGCAAACCTCCGCCTCAACTACACGCCCGACGACAAGTTTTCCGTGGCCTTGCAATTTGGCTTGGAATTGCGGCAGGCCGACGGCAGCGAGGTGACCCCCGTTTTCGAACTCAACGCGCTCTACAGCCCCTTCGACGGCACGAGCCTCGGCCTGTCGGGCAGCCGCCGGGTAGCCACCAGCGCGGTGGTCGGCGGGCAGAATTACACCACTACCAACCTGACGTTCAACCTCAGCCAGCGCTTCTTCCAACGTTTCTACCTGCACCTCGGAGCAGGCTACACCAACTCCGAATACACTTCGCAAACCGGCAAATCGGACACGGACCGCAGCGAAAATTACTTCTTCGTCCAACCTTCCCTCGACTTTAAAATCCACGAAAACGTCGTAATTGGCGCGTTCTTCACCCACCGCAGCAACGATTCCTCGCTCGGCAACCGCAGTTTCAACGATCAACAGATCGGTTTGCGGGTGTCGGTTTTGTACTGAGAACCGTCCGCCGGTTGACGCGAGGAAAAGCTGGCTGGCAGACGGGATTGATGATTATCTTGCTCACCGATGAAAAGTTTGTCTTCCCTCAGGTCCGCACCTCTTGTCCGGTGCGGGCCACTCCTGTTGTGTGCCGCGCTGTTCCTGAGCGGCGCTGCCTCGCGCGGCGCACGCGCACAGGCTGTGGCCGCCCCGGCCCCCGCCGTGCCCGCCGCTCCCTCAGCCCCGCAGTCCGTGTCCGGCTCGGCGGTGTCGGCATCCTACGTCCTGTCGCCGAACGACGCCGTGCAGATCGAGGTTTATCAGGAGGACGATCTGCGCACGACCGCCTTGATCTCCAAAGACGGCACGATCAATTTTCCGCTGCTGCGCACCGTCAAGGTTGGCGGACTGACGCAGACCCAGGCACGTGACCTGATCACGGACAAGCTGCGCGCGGATTACCTTGTCAATCCGCAGGTTTCGCTGGCGGTGGTGCGCTTTGCGTCCAAGCGGTTCACGGTGCTCGGGCAGGTCAACCGCCCGGGCAGCTTCGAGTTACCCGCCCAGGAGAATATCGACCTGCTCGAAGCCATCGCCATGGCGGGCGGCTACACGCGCATCGCCGAGCCCGGCAAGATCACGGTCAAGCGGCGTGTCAACGAGAAAGAAGAAGTTTACAGCGTCAACGCCAAGCGCATGGCCAAGAATCCCGGCACCGAACGTTTTACCATCTCCCCGGGCGATACCATCACGGTGGCCGAGAGCATCTTTTGAAGGCTGCAGGCGGGAGGCGGAAGCAGCCGTTTGTCGACAGCCGCCGTTCTTGCCTCCGCTTGCTTTCCGCCTCCCGCCTTTTGCCATTCTCCATCCTCCATCTTTCATCCTTTCGTTCTTAAATGGATCACCACTCACCATCCGAGGAACCGGAATTCGAGTCAGCCGACCCGGGTTTCGACTACCGCATGTTCCTGCACCAGCTAGTCAATAAATCGTGGATCGTCGTGCTCTGCCTGATCGCGGCCCTCGCTGCAGGCGCGACCTATTTATACAAGACGCCGAAGCTTTATCAGTCGCGGCTCACGCTGGAAGTTGACATGCAGGAGCAGCGCATTGCCCCGGTCGAGGGCATCAACACCCAGAATCTCAGCAGCTTGGATCAACTGCGCACCATCGAACAAAATCTGCGCAACCGAACGCTCATGGACCGCATCGTCCGGGCGGACAACCTCACCACCAACCGTGATTTCCTGCCCCCGTCCGAGGATGGCCGCCCCTACTCGGCCGAAGCCATCGCGGGTGCGCTCACCAACATGGTCAACCCGATGATCCGGCGCGGCACACGGCTCATCGACGTTTTCGTGGTCCACACCAGCCCGAAGGTCGCCCAGACGCTGGCCAACTCCGTGGGCCGAGAGTACATCCGCCAGTCCATTGAGAAGCGCACCAACGGCGCGCGGATGGCCTACGACTTCCTGCGTGAACAGGCCGAGGGCCTGCGCCAGAAGGTTGCCGACGACGAGCAAAAAATGGCGGAACAGCGCGAGGAGAAAGGCGGCGTCTCGCTCGACCAGAACGAAAACATCGTCAGCGCCCGCCTCAAGGAACTCAATGGCCGCGTCACCCAGGCCAAAGGCGACCGCCTGCGCATCGAGTCTGATTTTCAGAAGATCTCCCAGTTTAAAAACGATCCCGACACGCTGCTGACCATCCCGAGCATCGCCAACCACCCTTCGGTGGTCGAAGTCCGCAACCAGGTCACGTCGCTCAACGCCGCCATCGCCAACCTGGCGCAGCGCTACAAGGACAAGCATCCGCGCATGGTCCAGGCGCACAGCCAGTTGGACGAACTCAAACACGGGCTGCGCGAGGCGGTCCTGCGCTTGCCGCCGCTGTTGCAAGCCGAGTATAACAACATCGTCGCGAACGAGAAAAGCCTGACGACCGCGCTCGAAGAACAGGAGAAGGCCTCGCTGACCCTCAACCAGCAGAGCATCCCGTACAATGAACTGGTGCGCAAACGCGACGCCGACCGGTCAATGTTCGAATCGGTGCTCAAGCGCGTCAACGAAACCGACCTGACCAAGGGCATCCAGGCCGACCCCGTGCAGATCGTCGAGACGGCGACCTTCTCGCCGCTGCCGATCAGCCCGCTGCCGCTCCGCACTATGCTGCTGGCGACGGTCGGCGGCCTGGGACTGGGCGTGGGCATCGTAGGGTTGCTCTACTTCCTGGACCGCACGGTCAAGACCGTCGATCAGGCGGAGCATTTCTTACAATTGCCCGTGTTGGCCGCCGTGCCGGACATGAATTTCCCGCCGGAAAAGAGTTATCTGTTGATGATACGGGAACCCAACGCCACCGCGGCGGAAGCGTTCCGTACGCTGCGCGCGAGCCTGGCGCTGCTCGGGCCGGAGAACGAGCGCAAGGTACTCCTTTTCACCAGCGCGGTGCCCAGCGAGGGCAAGAGCTTCAGTTCAACCAACTACGCCGTGTCGCTGGCTCAGCAGGGCCACCGGACGCTGCTCATCGACGCGGATCTACGCCGCCCGTCAATCCACAAAATTTTTGAAATGCCGCGCGGGGTTTCCGGCGTGACCGATTGTCTGGTGAGCCGTACGGACCTAGCGTCCGCGGTGCAGACGTGCGAGGTTGAGAATCTGCATATTTTAGCGGGCGGGACGAAGGCACCCAACCCAGCTGAACTGCTTTCCAGCCAAAGTTTCGCCAAGTTGGTGGCGGAGGCGGTCCGTAGCTACGACCGGGTGGTGATCGACAGCGCGCCGGTCTTGGCGGTCAGCGACACGCTAATCATCACGCCGCACGTCCAGTCGCTCTGCTTGGTGGTGCGCTCGGGGCACACGCCGCGTAACGCCGTGCAGCGGGCCATCGGGATGCTCGACGGGGTGGGCAATCGTCCGGTGGGGCTGGTCCTCAACCGGTTGCCGCGCAAGAGCGGAATCAGCTATTACTATTATTATAGTGAGCACGGTTACGGCGGCGGCGTCTACGGCGCGCCCGCCGCGAGCGAGAAAAACGCGTGAGACGAAAGGTGGCATATGACCTCCGGGTGCCGTGGACGCCCAGGTGGCAGGTGGCCTCCAGGTGCCATTCATCTTGCGCTCACTCGCCCCCCGCTTGCGCACACTCCACGTCGAATGCTCAAACCTCGAGGTTCAAACCTTTTCCGACGCTTGGTTCTTGAATTTTGACCCTTCCGCCGCAGGCGGCGCTATTGCCCCTTACCCCACATCATGATGTGCAACGTTTTGAGTACGATCATGGCGTCGAGCCGCAAGGAATAATGCCGGATGTAGTACAGGTCATACTTGAGCTTCTGCACGGCGTCTTCCACGCTTGCGCCGTACGGATAATTGACTTGCGCCCAGCCCGTGATGCCCGGTTTGACCAGATGCCGGAAATGGTAATACGGGATCGATTTCTCGTACCCGTTCACCAGCCGGTCCCACTCCGCACGCGGTCCGATCAGGCTCATGTCGCCTTTGAAAACATTCCAGAGTTGGGGCAACTCGTCGAGCCGCAGCCTGCGCAGCCAATGGCCGATCCGGGTGATACGCGGATCGTTCGTGGCGGTGTAAAGCGCACCTTCCTCGCCCGGCGGCCGCACGTGCATCGTGCGGAACTTGCAGAGCGAAAACGGCTCCCGGTTCCGACCGATCCGCTCCTGCCTGAACAGTACCGGCCCCCGGCTTTCCACGGCGATTAAGAGCCCGATAACCACCAACGCCGGACTCAACACCAATAGCCCCAACCCCGCTGCCACGCTGTCGAACAGCCGCTTGGCGTGCGAATAGGGCGAGGTGTTGGTGAGCTGGCTGTTCACCTCCAAGGGCCACGCCGGGTCGATAGCGTAAACCGGGACCCGCCGCCAGTGCCGCTCGTAAAACGTTGCAAGCGTGTATACCGGGGTCTCCTGATAGTGCAGCCGCGTCAGCCAGTCCACTAGGTCGGCGGGCAACAGGTGGGGACTGTCGGTCACGATGATCCCGCTGCTATGCCGGGCCAGCGCCGTCAGGTGCTCCCGGGGCTCCGCCTCGATCCGCATCGGCCCGGCGTTCGCGGCGTCGAAGATTGGGCAACGGTCACCCAGCGACGGCGCGGGATCGACGAAGCGCAGGCTCTCACGGTTCGTGGAACTGAGGTAAGAGCGGTAAAAATGCCCCGCGCGCTCTCCCGAGCCTAAGACGACGAAGTATGAGCGCGCCAGCCGCGCGTGCAGCCACGCGCCAAGGTGACGACGGGTGATCAGCGAGAGCGGCGCGAACAACGCCAGGCTGGACAGAAAAACGCCGCGGCTCGGGCGCAGGTTTTGGGTGTAAGCCGCGCCCGCGTAGATGAGCAGGCCACCGATGATCCCGGCGGCGAGCACCGCGATGCAGTGCTCGCTCATGTAGCCGAGGCTCAGTAAATTCGTGCGGCGATCGTAGCCGCCCACGATGAAGAGACTTGCGACTAGCACGGTCAGTTGCACCAGGCAAACGGAGTGGCTGACTCCGAGCGTCGCTCCGTCCGGCCCGAACACAGTGGTCAGGTGGCGCAGCCGCACCATCAAAAGGTAAGCCGCCAGCCAGCAGGCCACGTCCAGCGCGAGACAGACTAGGCCAACCAATTCCTGGCTGATGACCGCCGACCGGCGTTTCTCCGAACGTGGCGCGGCCAGCAATTTGCCGTCTTCTACGCTGAGATCCGACGATTGGAAATGCGGCTTGGTGATTGGCACGGGCATCTGATGGGTTGAGTTGAAAACATTCGGCATGCTATCCAGATGCATGCACCCCGCCTATAAAAAACCTCAAGAAATTTGTTGACTGCGCCGTCTGGTATTTCTATAAGGAGCTTGTTTTCCCTGGAACCATCGTTGTAATCACCACTATTCATTCTCTTAATTCGATGAAAAAGACGTACATCCTCGCTGCCCTCGTCCTGACTGGCCTAGTTGTTCTCGTACAATCGGCTTCGGCGGCCCCCCGCCCCCGCCCCATCATCATCGTCAACCCGCCAACCCCCAATCCCCAGCCGATCCAGAGCGCTGACTAAAGCCTTCTGCTGAATCGACAAAACGCTGTCACTTTGTTTACAATGATAAAATCTTCCTCTTTCCAACGGCAATTTGCCGCCGTCATCGCCGGGGTGCTCGGCTTGGCAGCCTTATCGTGGACGACCCCGGCCAGCGCGCAAGTCGTTTACAACGAGAATTTTAACTCCGGCTACAATAGCGCGCAAAGCCTGAGCGATCAGGCCGGTTGGACCACCAACGACGAATTCACGGGTGCCACATACAACGGGGCGGACGTAGGTCAGTCTGATGGCGTCAGTCAGGTGGGGGGTGTGGCCCTTGCAAACGGTGACCTTCAGGGAATCCTTGGCGGTGTGTATTATCCGGGAACTGCGGTGCCCGGCACGAACGCCGTAACGTTGGGACACGGGTTCGCGCTCGGGTCCGGCCTTACCGCGTCGATCAATTTGGATTATGTGGTGACGCAGTCGCAGACGCCGAACAGCAACCATGACGCGTTCGGGATCGCTCTGCGCAACACAGCAGGCGGTACGCTTTTCAGCGTTGACTTCACCCGGTTGGTGAATACCAACGATCCCAAGTACACCACCTACGACAATATTGGTTACACGTCGGGGTCGAGCACCCCGGTCACGGCGCTGTCGTTCCAGCTTGGTCTGCGCTATCACCTGACGATCACCCTCAATGGGCGTGGCACTGCGAACCAGACCTTCAGCGCCAGCTTCTTTACGGAGGACAGCACCACCGGCCTGCAGAACGGCGGTGTTTTCAACGTGGCCACCAATGTGGCCTACACCGGCACCGTCGCCGGCTTGGCGGCTACCTGGAATCTGTTTTCCAACTCGACCGCTGCAGCGAACGGCACCGCGACTGGCTTCGGCAGCCAAGGCACCAATAACACGGCGTACAACGCCCCGGGCAGCAACGCGCTGTACTTCGACAACATCGTGGTCGCCGTTCCCGAGCCGTCCACCTATGCGTTGTTGGGTGTGGGCGCCTTTGGGTTGATGGTCCTGCGTCGTCGCCTTTGCGCCTGAGCGAGTACCATTCTTTAAGATCACTCCAACGAGGAGCAAAGCTTTGCGCTTTGCTCCTCGTTGCGTTTTTGGCTCAGGTGAACCCGGGTGGTGTTCAACTGAGTATTGTTCTCAGTTCAAGGGTAACGGAGCCCGTTGCCCTATAATTGCCGCCTGCTAAGCAACGGCAGCCAAGCGATGGCCTGGTTGGCGGGCACCGCGAGCGGCAACCCACGTCTCTTCGGAGAGGGAGCGAGCGAGTGGATGTCGGAAGAGCGCAACTTCGCCAGGGCGGTGGGGTTCAAACGTCACAGCCCCTTTTCCCTCGGCTGCGCTCCCCCTTTTCTCATGAGGCACTGTTCCGTCCCCGCCGCGTTGTTTTTGTTGCTCGCTGTGCCCCCTTTGCCCGCCTCCCAGGACCGGCCCGCCCCGGATGCGTCTCCTGCCGCCACCCCGGCACCGGTTCTGTCCACCGTCGCGGGTAAACCCGGCTTTGTCACCTTACGCACCGTGCTCTGGGCGGGCCGCACCGCAGTCATCCCGCTGCGTGTCACCCAAGCTGCCGCCGCCGATCAGACCTACGCGCTCAACACCAGCGAACTCGGCGTGCTCGAAATCGTGCGTCCGCCCACCGTCCTCGCTGGGGAGACCCAGGGTTACCTGCGAGTCCGGGCGTTGCGCCCGGGGCACGTTCGCCTCGGGCTGCTGGGCGACGCCACGCTCGATGTGGAGGTGCGCCCCGATCCCGTTGGCGCGGCCTTCGCGCAGGTGGACGCCGAATCCCCGCGCCCCCGCATCGTCTCGCCCGTGCCCGACGCCGTCGTGTGGGGCACGCTGGCCGTCGGTGTGGACGTGTTCGACGCCAGCGCCAGCCCCGCCGCCGAACCGAAGGTGCAGCTTTGCCTGCCCAACGGCCAGACGCTCGACCCCGTGGCCCACACCGGCCCCGAGGCTGGCCCCGCACGGCATTATCAATTTCAGGTGGCAGCGGACGATCTGCCCGTCGGTCCTGCCAAGCTCGTCGCCGTGTCCTCGCCCGCCGGGTTCACGGATGTGGATCGCCTGGCCCGTAAGCCCGGCGCGCTGCTGGAAAGCAAACCGCTCGTCGTGCGCGTGCAGCGTCCGTCGAAGGACGCCTTGCTCTCCGGCGACTGCGCCGACCCCGCCATCATCGGCACCACCAAGGAATTGTACGCGCCTGCGCATCCCTCGCGCTTCGGCACCCGCGCGCCCGTCGTCGGCAACGACCCGGCGGCCAGCGGCGGAAAAGTGGTGCAGTGTTTCAGTTCCGATCCCGCCTGGAGCTTGCCTTTCAACGCCAGGGAACCGGGCGAATACCAGATGTTCATCCGTGCGCGCGGAGATCTGGGCGGTGCGGCGTTTCCGACCGTCGGGATTTACCTCGATAATGCCGAATCGCCCCTGACCACCGGGCGGCTGTCGAGCGACAAATACCACCGGGTGCCCGTTGGCGGGCCGGTGTTCCTGAAAGACGGCTGGCAGATGCTTACGGTGCGGTTCATCAACGATTTCTCGGTGGGCAAGGAAGACCGCAACTTCTTCCTGGACGAGTACGAGATCGCCCGCGTGGGCGATGCCCCCACCGCCGCGTCGGCGGCTGCCGCGCCTGCGACAGTTGGGGCACCGGCGTCGGCCAACCTCGCCGCTGCGGTGGCGACCGCCGCCGCCAAGGTGGACGCGACCGCACCGGCGGCGGCCCAGCCCGCCCCGGCGTACCGCCCCGGCATCCTGTACCCGGCCAACGGCGCATCTGTGTTCGGCGTGGACGCCGTGGTCGCGCGCGTGGCGAACGGTGGTGGCAATGGACCCGCCGCCCCGGCGTGGATGGACGTGATCGTCGATGGCCAACCCCAGGGCGTACGCACGGCTAAGTCCGCCGGTGCCGACGCCTTCCTTTGCCCGCTGCTCGTCCGGCAGATCCTACCGGGCGCGCACCGCCTCGCTGTCCGGGTGGCCGACGCCGCCGGTCGTACGACGGATTCACCCGCGCAGCTTCTCAACGTCTTGCCCGCCGCCCCGGCGGCGCGTGGGCCCTACGAACGCGCCGTGTTCCTGCTCGACCGGCTCGCCTTCGGCCCCGACCCCAGAGAACTCGCCGCCGCGCTGACGCTGGGCGAAACCGTGTGGCTCAACAACCGGCTCAATGCCCCGTTCGATTCGCCCGGCGAACAGGCGCTCCTACGGGTGGCCTGCACAAAATATCCGCGCATCGACGACGAGAACCAGGGCGTCGCACGGGCGCTCACCCAATGGATCGGCACCGACAACCCCGTCCGCGCCCGGTTCACCGCCTGGGCCGAGAATCGGTTTTCCACCTGGATCAACAAGACCAAGGCCGCGCCAAAGTGGCACGAGCACCTCGATTTCTGCCGCCTGGGCGTCGCGCCGTTCGCCGACCTGCTCGCCGTCTCCGCGCACAGCCCGGCGATGCTGGTCTATCTCGACCAGGAGAAAAGTTACGCGGGCAAGCTTAACGAGAACTACGCCCGGGAGATCATGGAACTGCACACGCTCGGCGTCCACGGCGGCTACGCGCAGACCGACGTGACCGCGCTGGCCAACGTGCTCAACGGCTGGACCCTCGCCAGCGAGGCGGCGCTGCCGCAGACCGACGCGCCGCTCGCTCTGACGTACAGCCCCAACAATGAATTTGGTCAAAGCCTGGGGTTTCGCTTCGTGCCCGCGCTTAACGACGGCAAGGCTCGCCGGGTGTTCGGCCTGGAGTTTCCCGCCGCCGAACCCTCCGCGCGCTACGACCGCGTCCGGCTCGCGTTGGAGATGCTTTCGTCGCACCCCGGCACCGCCGAGCACATCGCCCGCAAGTTGACCGAGCATTACGTGGCCGTTCCCGCGCCCGACGCGCTCGTGCAACGGCTCTCTCAGACCTTCCTGGAGAGCGGCGGCGATCTGCGCGCCGTCATGCGCACACTGGCGTCCAGCAACGCGTTCTGGAACTCCGCGCCTCGGATGGCGACGCCCTTCGACTACGGCGTGCGCATCGCCCGGCTGTGCCGCGCCTCTGCGACCGAAACCGGCGCGGCTCTGGCCGACAGCGTGCCGAAGCCCGACCAGATCGGCAATTTTCTAAAAAAGAGTGGGATGGGCTTGTTCGACCGCGTCACACCCGACGGCTATCCCGAAAACAGCGCCGCCTACATTGACTCCAACGCGCTGCTCCAGCGGTGGCACTTCATGGAGGCAAACATCGATCCGCTCAACCGCCTGGTGCCGAAGGACTGGCGCACGCCCCCTGCGCCGGTGCTGACGCCGGCCGCCAACGAGGGTGGCGCTGGCCTGCCGACAGGACACGACGACTCGGCGCAACGGTTCGTGGACCTCGTGGCGTTACGCCTGACAGGCCGCCTACTGACCCCGACTTCCAACGCCGCCGCGCGCGAAATCCTCGCGGACGGCACACCCGACCAGATGAAACAGACTATTTTGTTCGTGGCCTTGCTGCCGGAGACGAACCTGCGGTAGAAAGGATGCAGGATGAAGGCAGACTCCTAATCTTGAGCTTTCTCCGGTTCCCCCTTTCACGCATCCTACTCTTCCCCCCACCCCCGTCTTTCTTGGTTCCCGCTTCCGTCTTCCGCCTTTCCCTTGCCGTCACCCTTCATCCTTCCTCCCCATGAACGTCACCCGCCGCTTCTTCCTTAAGTCCTCCGCCGCGCTGGCCGCTACTTACTGCGGCGTCAATCCGACCCGTCTGCTGGCCGACGTAGGGCTAGACCCGAATAACCTCTTGAGCGTGCGCCGGAACAAGACCCTGGTGGCAATCTTCCTGCGCGGCGGCATGGACGGACTCAACTTCGTCGCGCCGTTCAAGGACCCCGGCTATTACAAGCTCCGCAAGGGCATTGCCTTGGCTGAACCCGGCCAACCCGGCGGCCTTATTGATTTGGACGGATTTTTCGGCCTGCACCCCCGCGCCGCCGCGCTCGCGCCGCTGTTCCAGAAGGGGCAAGCCGTCGCGCTGCAAGCCGTGGGCTACGACCGCAACACCCGCTCGCACTTCGAAGAGCAAGACACCTGGGAAACGGGCGTCAGCGGCAACACGCTTTCCTCCGACGGCTGGCTCAACCGCCACCTGCTCACCAGCCAGGGCCACGGGCCGATCCGCGCCGTGAGCATCGGCGACGCCCTGCCCCGCATCCTGCGCGGCAAGGCCCCGGCGTTCGCCGTGCGCGGCATCACGGACCTGGGCCTGTTCCCGCAGGACCACAAAGCCATCAAGGCCGCCGACCAGGACCGCATCGCCGCCGCGCTCGAACACGCCTATGGCAGCGACCCGCGCATCACCGCTGCCGCGCAGGCCGCCGGGGTACCCGCCCCGACGCTAGGCGACGAGGGGTCCGCGCGCGACCTGTTAGCTTCCACCGCGCAGAATACGTTCGACGGCATCGAACAGCTCAAGGCCGTTACCAGCAAGCCCTACACGTCCGCTGCGAAGTATCCCGACTCGGACTTGGGCCGCAAGCTCGAACAGGTGGCGCGGCTCATCAAATCAGACCTCGGGCTGGAGGTTGCCGAGGTGGACTACGGCGGCTGGGATACCCACCAGAGCCAGGGCGGTACGCAGGGCGACGGCGGCAGCTACGGCAACCTCGTCGGCGGACTGGCGCAAGGGCTGGCCGCGTTCGCCGCCGACCTGGAAAACCGGCTCGACGACGTGCTGGTGGTTACGCTGAGCGACTTCGGGCGCACCGCCGCCGAGAACGGCACGGGCGGGACGGACCACGGTTGGGCAAACTGCATGTTTGCGATGGGCGGCCCAGTGTTGGCGGCAAGCCCCAACGGCCCGCGCCACGTGATCGGGCGTTGGCCGGGGTTGCTGCCCGAACAATTGCACGACAAGCGGGATCTGTTGCACACCACAGATTTCCGCGACGTGCTGGGCGAGATCGTCGGCACGCACCTGGGGAACCAGAATCTCAAGACGATCCTGCCGTCGCACGAGTTCCAGCGCGTCGGGTTGGTTTAACGAGGTAGGGAGGCACCTCCGGGGCCTTCCCTGCCTCGCGCCGCAGGTGCACAGGTGGATGGCGACCTCCGGGCGCCATGGCAAAC